>NZ_JBJDQL010000027.1:22864-135909 GCF_044903305.1 Streptomyces sp. NPDC019531
ACCCAGGCCCCCAGCCACCACCAACTCCCGACACCCGACCCCAGCCACTCCCCCAGACCAACCCACCCGAGACGCCCCGGGCCAGCCGATCCGGACCACCAGTCACAAACCACCCGATCCAGGCCCCCAGCCACCACCAACTCCCGACACCCGACCCCAGCCACTCCCCCAGACCAACCCACCCGAGACGCCCCGGGCCAGCCGATCCGGACCGCCAGCCACAAGCCACCCGATCCAGGCCCCCAGCCGCCACCCGGGTCCAGCCTCGCGGCCGCCACCCGGGTCCAGGCTTGCGGCCGCCACCCGGTCCAGGTCCGGCGGTCTCGGGGCACCGGCAAGGGTTCACCAACCCGTGGCTACCGGTCGAAGCCGAGTTCCAGCATCCGGATCGCGTTCCCCCGTAGCAGCTTGTAGGTGACGTCCTCGGACAGGCCGGCCACGTGCTCCCAGGCGACCTTCTTGGTGTGCGGCCAGGTGGAGTCGACGTGCGGGTAGTCGGTCTCGAACGTCGCGTTGTCGACGCCGACGGTCTCGATGGCCTCGATGCCGTGCTTGTCGCGGAAGAAGCAGCAGAAGATCTGCCGGTAGTAGTACGTCGACGGCGGCTCCGGGATCAGGTCCCTTACCCCGCCCCAGGCCCGGTGCTCCTCCCAGACGTCGTCGGCGCGTTCCAGGGCGTACGGGATCCAGCCCATCTGCCCCTCGCTGTACGCCAGTTTGAGCCGCGGGAACTTCACCAGGACCCCGGAGAAGAGGAAGTCCATCATCGAGGCCATGGCGTTGTTGAAGGACAGCGAGGCCTGGACGGCGGGCGGGGCGTCGGGGGACGCGGCCGGCATCTGGGAGCTGCTGCCGATGTGCATGTTGACGACCGTCCCGGTCTCCTCGCAGGCCGCGAAGAACGGGTCCCAGTAACCGGAGTGGATCGACGGCAGCCCGAGGTAGGTGGGGATCTCGCTGAAGGTGACGGCCCGTACGCCACGGGCCGCGTTGCGCCGGATCTCCGCGACCGCGAGGTCGATGTCCCACAGCGGGATGAGGCACAGCGGGATCAGCCGGCCGGCGCTGTCCCCGCACCACTCCTCGACCATCCAGTCGTTGTAGGCGCGCACACAGGCGAGCCCGACCTCCTTGTCCTTGGCCTCGGCGAAGGTCTGCCCGCAGAAGCGGGGGAAGGTGGGGAAGCAGAGGGAGGCCTCGACATGGTTCATCTCCATGTCCTCCACCCGGGCCTTCGGATCCCAGCAGCCCCGGCGCATCTGCTCGCGGGTGATCCCGTCGAGGGTCATCTCGTCCCGCGAGAAGCCCACGGCCGCGATGATCCGCTTGTACGGGAAGAGGTCGCCCTCGTACTCCCACCAGTCGGTGAGCTGGCCCTCCGGATCGGTGGTGAAGCGGTACTTGCCGCCGATGTACTCCAGCTCCCCGATGCCGGCGGTGAGCGGTTTCGGCCCCCGGTCCCGGTACTTGGCCGGAAGCCAGGTCTCGAAGAGATGCGCGGGCTCGATCACGTGATCGTCCACGCTGATGACCTTGGGGATGTCCCCGGTGCCCGGTCCCGTTCCGGGCCCCGTTCCGGTTCCGCTCTCGGTGACGGCCATTGCCTGCCCCCTAGCCGGTATCTGATGGGTCGTCAGATTGCAGGCTAGGGGGAGGGTCCTACGACGGCAAGGGCTTGAGGAGGTTCAGCGGGACGCGGCGGCCACCGCGGCGCGCGCCCGCTGCCGGAACGCCTCCAGTTTGTCCACCGGCTCCGTCAGCTGGCGGCTGCGGCTGCGGACGCTCACGTCGTGGCCCTCGGCCGCCCTGCGCAGCGCCCCCACCGTGCACTGCTCGCGGGGGAGGTGGGCGAAGGGGTCGAAGGAGTACCAGCGCATGGCGTTCTCGTGGGTCATCTTCGCGATGTCGGCGTCCGGGACCGAGCACTCGGCCAGGGCTTGGTGGAGCTGCTCGGGCGCGTCCGGCCACAGGGAGTCGCTGTGCGGGTAGTCGCCCTCCCAGCAGATGTTGTCGATGCCGATCTCGTGCCGCAGCCTGATGCCGAGCTTGTCGGTGATGAAGCAGGTCAGGAAGTGCTCGCGGAAGACCTCGGAGGGGAGCTTGCCGCCGAAGTCCTGGAGGGTCCAGGTCGCGTGCATCTCGAAGGTGCGGTCGACGCGCTCCAGGAAGTAGGGGATCCAGCCGGTGCCGCCCTCCGACAGGGCGATCCTCAGGTCCGGGAACTCCTTGAGGGCGCGCGACCACAGCAGGTCGGCGGCGGCCTGGACGAGGTTGATCGGCTGGAGCGTGATCATCACGTCCGGCGGGGAGTCCACGGCCGGGATGGCGAGCCGCCCGGACGAACCGATGTGCACCGACAGCACGGTGTTCGTGTCGCAGGCCGCCTGCCACACCGGGTTCCAGTACGGGTCGTGGAAGCTCGGGTAGCCGAGGGCCGCCGGGTTCTCCGGGAAGGTCATCGAGTGACAGCCCTTGGCCGCGACCCGGCGTATCTCGGCCGCGGTCAGCTCGGCGGACCAGATCGCGGGCAGGGCCATCGGGATGAAGCGGCCCGGGTAGGCCCCGCACCACTCGTCGATGTGCCAGTCGTTGTACGCCCGCACCAGCGCCAGGGAGAAGTCACTGTCCTCGGTGGCGAACATCCGCGCCGAGAAGCCGGGGAAGGAGGGGAAGTTCATCTGGGCGAGGACCCCGCCGGCGTTCATGTCCTTGACGCGTTCGTGCACGTCGTAGCAGCCGGGCCGGATCTCGTCCATGCCCTGCGGATCGAGGCCGTACTCCTCCTTGGGCCGCCCGGCGACCGCGTTGAGCGCGGCGTTGCCCACGGTGCTGTCCCGGAACTGCCACACATCGCTGCCGTCCTCGCGGTGGACGAGCTTGGGGGCGTCGTCCAGGTACCGCTTCGGCAGGTGGTTCACGAAGATGTCCGGCGGTTCGATGATGTGGTCGTCCACGCTGATCAGGATCAGGTCGTCCCGTTCCATGACGGTCCCCTTCGTTCCCGCGCCCTGCGACGGAATGCAGATTCCCGCTCTCGATTTTGAAAATTACATTCTCCGAGAGCGGGAATCAAGCACTCGCACCAAAGGATCAGAAGATCAGCCGACGAGCCTCCGGGCGAACAGGTCCAGCAGCGCCGCCCAGTGACGGTCCGTCGCCTCCGCCCCGTACATCGCCGTGTCGGCCTGGGTGAAGCCGTGGTGGGCGCCCTCGTAGACCTCGCTGCGATGCTCGACGCCCGCCTCGGTCAGGGCCTTCTCCAGGCGGGCGATCTGGTCGGCGGGATTGGTCGCGTCGTGGTCCGCGTGGCCGAAGCAGAGCTCGGCGGTGATGTGTCCGGCGAGCAGGTGGGGGCTGTCGGGGGCATCCGTGGCCAGGTACGCCCCGTGGAAACCGGCCGCCGCCGCGACCCGCCCCGGATACGTGCCCGCGGTGCGCAGGGCGAGGCCCGCGCCCATGCAGTAGCCGGTGACACCCAGGGGCCCGCCGGTGGTCAGGGGCGAGTCCTCCAGCCATTCCAGGTAGACGGCGGCGTCCCGCATGGCGCCTTCGGGGGTGAGGGTCCGCGCGGCGGGGCCGATGTTCTGGATGATCTCGGGGCGCTCGGCGGGGTTGATGAACTCGGGCAGTTCCACGACGGGGGCGCGGCCGAAACGGTAGAAGACATTGGGCACCAGGACGGTGTAGCCCGCCGCGGCCAGCCGGTCCGCCATCGACTTCAGGTGCGGGCGCAGTCCGAAGGCGTCCATGTAGAGGAGTACGGCGGGGTGCGGGGCGCCGTCGTCCGGGTGGGCCAGGTAGGCGTCGACGGTGCCGTCAGGGGTGAGGATCTCGATCATCTGGGTTCTCCCGGTCAGCCGGCGGTGTCGATCAGTTCCTTGACGCGGGCGGCGGACACCGGCACGCCGGGCGAGGTGAAGAACCAGCGCTGGGCCTCCTCCTGGCTCAGCCCCTCCGGCCGCTCCCCCATGTACGGCTGGACGTACGCCGGGCTGCCGGGTGCGAGGCGCCCGCTGTCGGCGAGGGTCCCGGCGTCGACAGTGTCGTAGCCGATCAGGTCGAGCAGCCGGATCACCTCCGCCTTGGCGTCCGCGTCGTCGCCCGCGACAGGCAGGGCGCTGCGATCGGCGGCCCCGGCCGGGCGAGCGAGGGTGCCCAGGTGGTGGAAGTCGATGGTGGCGAACGTCTTGACCACCTTCGCGCCCGCCAGATGCCGCTGCACCAGCGCGCTGGAGGTCAGCTCGCCCGAGTCGAGTTCGGCGATACGGCCGTCCCGGGCCGGGTGGTAGACCATCGCGTCGATCACGGTCCGGCCGGCCAGGTCGGCGGCAGGCAGAAGGTCGTAGGCCTTCAGCGGTACGGCCGCCACGACCAGGTCACCGGCTCGCGCGGCCTCTGCCGGAGTGGCCGCGCGAGCGCGCTCGCCGAGCTCCGCGACGAGGTCGGCGAGGGTCTGGGGCCCGCGGGAGTTGCTCACCACCACGTCCAGTCCGGCGGCGACGGCGAGCTTGGCCACCGCCGCGCCGATCATGCCGCTGCCGATGATGCCGAGGGTGCGGGGCATGGACGAGGCCTCTCTGAAGTGGGGTTCTAGATGTGAAACTGAGTGTCACACTAGTAACCGAGATCCACTCCTGCAAGCGAGGTTCGTCCCGAACGGTAGGATCGGCGGGTGACCGGAGCAGCGCGTACGACCACGAGAGACATCGCCCGGGCCGCCGTACGGGCCGAACTCGCCCAGGTGGCCTTCGAGCTGTTCCGACGCGAGGGCTTCGACAAGGTCACGCTGGACGATCTGGCGGCGGCCGCCGGGGTCTCCCGCAGCACCTTCCTGCGGTACTTCGGCACCAAGGAGGACGCCGTGCTCGGCGCCTTCGAGGGCCAGGACCGGCGGGTCGCCGACGCGCTGCGGGCGCGCCCGGCGGACGAGGACTCCTGGACGGCGCTACGGCACGCCCTGGACGCGGTCGTCGGGCGGTATCACGAGGACCCGGCCGGCGCCCTCGCCACCACCCGGCTCGTCTACGACACCCCGTCCCTGTGCGCCCGCCACCTGGAGAAACAGCACAGCTGGCGGCCCGCCCTGGCCGAGGCACTCGCCGACCGCGCGGGCTCCGAGGGGCCTCCGACGCTCGCCCACACCGTCCTGGCCGGGGCCGCGCTGAACTGCCTGAACGTCTCGCTGGCGCACTGGACCGCCTCCGACGGGCGGCTCGACCTGGTCACCCTGCTGGACGAGGCGTTCGCGGCCGTCCGGGGCGCGTGACGGTCACTTGTTCCAGGTCTCGTCGTACGGGTCGTGCGGCGTCGGGACCGGCTCGGCCTCCGTGATCTCCAGGTACGGGATCGGGCCGCCGTTCACCGTGTCCTTGGTCCGCTTGGCGGTGTAGGTGCCGGTGACCTGGAGCCAGCCGTCCGGCTTGAGGACCGGCGGGATGTTGCCGGTGAGGCCGACCTTGACCGGCTGGGCGTCCGCCGCACAGCAGTTGAGGGCCATCCGGACCAGATAAGGCGCCCCGGAGCGGTCCAGGGCGACGAACCCGGTGATGACGATCTGCCGTCCGGCGAGGCCCCGGCCGTGCTCGTAGACCGCGCGACCCGCGTAGTCCGCGAGGGCCAGACGCAGCGGGCCCTCGGCGGGCAGCCGCTCCAAGCCGTACGACTGCTGCAAGGCCGTACCCGTGCGCATCGCGCTGTAGGAGCCGAGGGCGGGCGGGGCGACGAGGATCAGGGCGAAGAGAGGGAGGACGAGGAGCCAGGAGACCCGGGGTTCGGGGTGTTCTGCGTGTTCGGGGTGTTCTGCGTGTTCGGGGTGTTCTGCGTGTTCGGGGTGTTCTGCGTGTTCGGGGTGTTCGGAGTGTTCGGGGTGGGAGTGCTCGTGCTCCTTCTTCCTGGACCGCCACTCGTACCAGGCCGTCGCCAGCGCCGTGACGACCAGGACGACCCCGGCCGCAAGGACCAGCGGGCGCAGGCCGGCCTTGACGTAGCGCAGATAGAGGTCGGTCGAGCCCGCGTGCAGCAGGGCCGAGCCGAGGAGGAACAGGACCGCCGACTGCGCCTGCCGGTTCACAGCATCACCAGCCCGGTCAGGACGGAGACCACGATCGCCAGGGCGAGGGTGGCGGGGGCGAAGCGCAGGGCGAAGGCGCGGCCGAAGGTGCCGGTCTGCATCGCGAACAGCTTCAGGTCGATCATCGGGCCGACGACCAGGAAGGTCAGCCGCGCGGTCAGCGAGAACTGGGTGAGCGAGGCGGCCACGAACGCGTCCGCCTCCGAGCAGATCGACAGCACCACGGCCAGGGCGGCGAGCGCGAGCACGGCGATCACCGGGTTCTCCGCCGCCGTACGCAGCCAGGTCTGCGGGACCACGGCCTTCAGGGTCGCCGCGGCCATCGCGCCGACGACCAGGAAGCCGCCCGCGTGCATCACGTCGTGCCGGACCGAGCCCCAGAAGGCGGCGCCCTTGCCCTGCCCCTCGTACGCGTGACGGGCCGGAGGCTTCAGCAGGTCGGTGCGGCCGAGGCGCAGCCACAGCCAGCCCATCGCGCACGCCACCAGCAGGCTCGCGACCAGCCGGGCCACAACCATCTCGGGGTCGCGGGGGAAGGCCACGGCGGTCGCCGTCAGCACGATCGGGTTGATCGCCGGGGCGGAGAGCAGGAAGGCGAGGGCCGCGGCCGGGGTGACGCCCCGGCGCACCAGCGCCCCCGCCACCGGCACGGACGCACACTCGCAGCCCGGCAGCACCGCGCCCGCCACCCCGGCCACCGGCACCGCGAGAGCGGGGTTCTTCGGCAGCGCGCGGGCGAAGAACGACGGCGGCACGAACACCGCGATCGCCGCCGACAGCAGCACCCCGAGCACCAGGAAGGGCAGGGCCTGGACGAGCACGGCGACGAACACCGTCATCCAGCTCTGCATGACCGGTGCGCCCAGGGCCTCCCGGATCGGGCCCTGCGCCAGCACCACGAGCAGCATCAACAGGGTCAGCAGGAGGGGGGAGTTGAGGCGCCGGTCGGCCGGATCCCGTGGTGCCGGGCGCGGGTCCTCGCCGGTGTCCCGCGTGGGCGGGGGTGCTTTGGTGACGGCCACGGCCGGGATCCCTCCGGTGGTGAGGTGCTGGTTTCCCTGTCCGTGCGTACGGCGGGGATGGTCCGATTGCTCAGTGTGCGCGGCGGTTTGGGGATTTCTTGGAAGAGTGACTCCTCACTGGTAGAACATGGCACCATCCGTCCCGGTGAGGCAGTCTTCTCCCTCGTGGGGAGCGTTCCTAACCAGAGTCCAGGGCTGCCGGGCGACACGGCCGCGCACATGGTGGTGTGCGGGGACGACGGGCTGGCGCACCGGCTGGCCGCCGAGCTCAGACATGTCTACGGCGAGCAGGTCACGTTGGTCGTACCGGCCTCCGAGCGGTCCGTGCGGCCACCGGTCGTCGGGCGGGCCCGGGCCGCGTCCGCGCTGCTGGACCGGATGGTGACCGCGGCTGTGGGCCTGACCGGCAACGGGGGTACCGGGGGTGGTGTCGGCGTTGGTAGCGGTAGCGGTGGCGATGGCGGTGGTGAACCTCCCGGTGGCATAAGGATGCTGGAGGCCGCCGAGCCCAACGAGAGCGCGTTCGCCGTTGCGGGCGTGGAGCGGGCCCACGCGCTCGCGCTCGTGTACGACGACGACGAGACCAACATCCGCGCCGCCCTCACCGCCCGCCGTCTCAACCCCCGGCTGCGGCTCGTCCTGCGGCTCTACAACCGGCGGCTCGGCCAGCACATCGAGGAACTCCTCGACCAGGCCGCCGCGTTGGCCTCCGGCGGCTCGGACGGCGGCTCCGGCTTCGACGCCTCCACGACCGTGCTGTCCGACGCCGACACGGCCGCGCCCGCGCTGGCCGCCACCGCCCTCACCGGCACCAGCAAGGTGCTCCAGACCGGTGGCCTGCTGCTGCGGGCGGTCGAACGGCCAGCGGCGCGAACCGGGGTGAGCGCGGATCCGGGGCTGGCCACACTCGCCCTGCTCTCGCCGACCGACAGTGCCGGCCCCGGCGGGGACCAGGGACCGACACTGCTGCCGGACGCGGCGGCGGTACGGGACGGCGGCGACCGCGGGACCGTGGTGCTGGAGCAGGTCGCGTACACCGGGCCCTCGCTGCCCGACGGGCGGGGCGTGGTGCCGTGGTTCGCCTCGCTGTTCTCGCGGCGGCTGCGGTGGTCGCTGGCCGGAATGGTGGGGTGTGTGGTCGCGCTCGCCGTCGCGCTGTGGCTGGTGACCGGTATTCATCCGCTGCGCGCCTTCTATCTGACCCTGCTCGACCTGTTCGCCATCGACGACCCCGCGATCGGTGAGTCCGTGGGGCGGCAGATCCTCCAACTCCTCTCCGGGCTCGTCGGGTTGCTGATCCTGCCGGTGCTCCTCGCGGCGGTCCTGGAGGTGCTCGGCACCTTCCGCACCGTGTCCTCCCTGCGCAGACCACCCCGCGGGCTGAGCAGACATGTCGTCCTGCTCGGGCTCGGCAAGATCGGCACCCGGGTGCTGACCCGGCTGCGGGAACTGAACATCCCCGTGGTGTGCGTCGAGTCCGACCCCGAGGCCCGCGGACTCGCCACGGCCCGGCGGCTGCGCGTGCCGGTGGTGCTCGGGGACGTCACCCAGGAAGGTGTCCTGGAAGCCGCCAAGATCCACCGCGCGCACGCGCTGCTCGCGGTGACCAGCGCGGACACTACCAACCTGGAGGCCGTGCTGTACGCGCGGGCCGTGCGGCCGGACCTGCGCGTGGTGCTGCGCCTGTACGACGACGACTTCGCGACGGCGGTGTACCGCACCCTGCGCGCGGCACACCCCCTTGCGTCCACGCGCAGCCGAAGCGTCTCCCACCTGGCCGCCCCCGCGTTCGCCGGGGCGATGATGGGGCGGCAGATCCTGGGCGCGTTCCCGGTGGAGCGCCGGGTGCTCCTGTTCGCGGCGGTGGATGTGGGCGGGCATCCCCAGTTGGAGGGGAAGACGGTGGGTGAGGCGTTCCGGGCGGGTTCCTGGCGGGTCCTGGCCCGGGAGGAGTCCGGAGACGCCCCGGGCCTGGCGTGGGACCTGCCGGACACGTATGTGCTTCAGCCCTCGGACCGGGTGGTGTTGGCCGCTACTCGGCGAGGGTTGGCGGAGTTGCTGGGGCGGCGGGGGCGAACGGGGGCGTAGCCGTACGCGAAGGTCGTGCCGGGTCGGGTCGTTGTGCGGCTGCGGGCGGGTGGGGGGGCTGGTCGCGCAGTCCCCGCGCCCCTGAAAGACCTGACCTGATCGCCCCTTCAGGGGCGCGGGGAACTGCGCGGCCCGCCCCACGCGCCCGCGGACGAAACTCCTCCCTGCTACGCCAAATGCCTCTCCGCGAAGTCCAGTTCAAGCCGCACCTGCTTGATCCGCTCGTCCACCACCAGCGACCCGTGCCCGGCGTCGTACCGGTACACCTCGTGCACCGCCCCTCGCCCCTCCAGCCGCTTCACATAGTTGTCGATCTGCCGGATCGGGCACCGGGGATCGTTCACCCCCGCCGAGATGTACACCGGCGCCCGCACCTTGTCGACGTACGTCAGCGGCGACGACGCCTCGAACCGCTCCGGGACCTCCTCCGGCGTGCCGCCCAGCAGCGTGCGGTCCATCGCCTTCAGCGCTTCCATCTCGTCGTGGTACGCCGTGACGTAGTCCGCGACCGGCACCGCCGCGATCCCCAGGGTCCACGAGTCCGGTTGGACGCCCAGGCCGAGGAGCGTGAGGTACCCGCCCCAGGACCCGCCGGTGAGGACGAGCCGCGCGGGATCGGCGAGCCCCGAGCTCACCGCCCATTCCCGCACCGCCGCGATGTCCTCCAGCTCGATCAGACCGACCCGGTGCTTCAGTGCGTCGGTCCAGGCCCGCCCGTACCCCGTGGAACCGCGGTAGTTGACGCGGACGACCGCGTACCCGTGGTCCACCCAGGCCGCGGGACCCGCCGCGAACGCGTCGCTGTCGTGCCAGGTCGGACCGCCGTGGATGTCGAAGACCGTCGGCAAGGGACCCGTGGCGCCCGCCGGCTTCTGCACCAGGGCGTGGATCCGGCCGCCGGGGCCCTCCACCCACACGTCCTCGACCGGCACCGAGCCGGGGGACTTCATGCCCGGCGGGTCGAGCACCACCTCGCCCGTCGTCGAGCGCACCGCCGACGGCTCGGCGGCCGAGGACCACAGGTACTCCACGCTGCCGTCGGGGCGGGCCGTCGCCCCCGAGACCGAACCGGGCGGGGTCGGGACCTTCTCCAGCCCGCCGCTCGCCAGGTCGTACCGGAACAGCTCGCTGCGCGCCTCGAAGCTGTGCGCGATCAGCAGGCCCGTGCCGTCCGGGTACCACTCGGCGCCCACGTCACCGGGCAGGTCCAGGGCGAGGTCGGTCTCCTCGCCCGTGGCCACGTCCCACACCAGCGGCTCCCAACGGCCGCGCCGCTGATGGCCGATGAGCAGCCGGGTGTCGCCCTCGACCGGCGCGAAGCCCAGGACCTCCAGGCCCAGTTCCTCGGTGCCGTTCTTGGTGTCGTCGAGCTCCGCGACCGCGGTGCCGTCGGGGCGTACGACCCGCAGCGCCGAGTGCATGGCGTCGCCGTGCTCGGTGTGCTCGACCGCGATCAGCGACCCGTCGTGGGAGAGGTCGCCGACCCCCGCCGACTCTCGGTGCCGGTAGATCTCCACCGGGTCCTCGCCGGTGCGCACGAGGTGAATGGAGGTGCCCTCGTCGTCGGTCGAACGGCCCACGACCGCCGTACGGCCGTCCCGGCCCAGGGCCACGCCCGCCGGGTAGGAGGCATCGAGGCCCGGCGCGGCGGGCTCGTCCGGTCCGCCTTCGAAGGGCTGGCGGCGCCAGACGCCGAACTCGTCGCCGTCCTTGTCGTCGAACCACCACACCCACGCGCCGTCCGGGGAGAGCACGCCGTCCGTGGTGCCGTTCGGCCGGTCCGTCACCTGGCGCTGTCCGCCCGTCGCCCGGTCCCAGGCGTACAGCTCGTACGTCCCCGTGGCGTTGGACACGAACAGGGAGCGCTCGGGAGCGTCCTCCGCCCAGTCGGGCAGGGACACCCGGGGGGCCCGGAAGCGCTTCTCCCACTCCGGCATCTCGTCGTTCCGCTCGGCCGCGGCGGACCCGTTGCTCTCAGTCATGACCCCATACTGCCCGCCTTCACAGACAATCCGCAGACGAGGCCCCCAGCCTGTGGACAACTTCTACCCCTCGCTTACCAGAACCCCCTCCCACCAGGCCAAAAAGCCCGGTCCGGGCCGATTGTCAGTGGCTGGGTGCAGACTCGTCCGCATGACCGATCTGCGCAAGACCGTCGAGAGTTTCTGGACCGCGGCCGAGGCCCGCGACTGGAGCATGTTCGCGGACACCCTGGCCGAGGACGTCGTCTACACCCTGCCGCAGACCCGCGAGCGCATCAGCGGCCGGCAGCGGTACGTCGAGTTCAACCGGGAGTACCCGGGCGACTGGCACCTGCGCGTCGAGCGGATCGTCGCCGAGCCGGGCCAGGTCGTCACCTGGGCCCACTTCACGGTGGGTCTTGAGGAGATGTACGCCATCTCGTTCTTCACCGGGGACGAGAGCGGCCGGATAGCCACTGTCACCGACTTCTGGCCGGAGCCGTACGAGCCCCCGGCGGGCCGGGACCACCTCACCGAGCGGTACTGACCCCGCACCCCGGCGGCTCCGTGGGGCCCCGTACCGTGGGAGTGTGTACCGGTTTCTGCTGACACCCCGCTGGTTTGGCATCAACGTCTTCGTGCTGCTCGCCATCCCGTTCTGCGTCTTCATGGGGTCGTGGCAGCTGAGCCGGTTCGAGGACCGGATGACGGAGAGCCGGGACGCCGAGCAGTCGGTCGTCACCGACGAGCGAGAGGCCGCGCGGCCGCTGGCCGAGCTGCTGCCGGTGGACAAGGCGACCTCGGGCAAGCAGGTCACCGCGACCGGCCGGTACGACAAGCAGTTGCTGGTCCCCGACCGGCAGCTGGACGACCGCGAGGGCTACTACGTCCTGACGCTGCTGCGCACCGACGGCGGCAAGGCGCTGCCCGTGGTCCGGGGCTGGCTGCCGGGCACCGCCGACCCGGCGAAGGTCCCGGCCGCGCCCAAGGGCGAGGTCACCGTCACCGGCGCGCTCCAGGCGTCCGAGACACCGGGGGACAACGGAGTCAGCGCGCAGGGCGGGCTTCCGGCCGGGCAGACCGCGGCGATCAGCGCCGCCTCACTGATCAACCTGGTGCCGTACGACGTGTACGACGCATGGGTCACCCTCAACACCGGTGACTCCGGGATGAAGGCCGTACCGGCGACCGCGCCCGCCGACAGCGGGCTGGACCTCAAGGCGTTCCAGAACCTCGGCTACACCGGCGAGTGGTTCGTCTTCGCCGGCTTCGTGGTCTTCATGTGGTTCCGTCTGGTGCGCCGCGAGGTGGAGTTCATCCGGGACGCGGAGCTGGGGATCCTCCCTGACGACGAGCAGCGGGAGCGGGAGCAGCCCCAGGAGAAGGCGACCATCTGAGGCCCGCGCGAGCGAAGCCGACATCACGACGCGACCTCGGCCGCCGTCACGACGAGAGCAGCACGCCCGTCCAGTACACCGTCCCCGCGCACGCGTTGGACACCGTCGTCGACACCGACGGGGTGCCGCCCTCCGCGGCATTCGTCACCAGGACGCTCCCGTCGGTGGTGCCGTCCTCCGTGACGAGCTGGGTGGAGGTGCCGGTGTCACCGCCGGTGGAGGAGCCATCGCTGGTGGAGGTGTCCGGGGAGGTCGAGGGGTCGGGGCTGGGGTCGGTCGAGGGGTCCGAGGTGGGGCAGGTCGCCGACGGCACCCAGGCGAACTTCACGTCGTAGGAGGAACCCGGCTGCAGCAACAGCTGGGAGACCTCCGTGGACGGGTCGGGAAGTCCGGCCGCCGTGTCGCCCGAGACATGCCGGGTGGTGAAGATCTTGCTGCTGTCGGCGGCGCCCTGCGCGGCAGAGGTCACGGTGCCGGGACCGGTGACGGTACAGGCGGCGGTGGAGCCGTTGGTGATGTGGAAGGTGCCGTAGACCGTCCCCGCGGAGTCGGCCACGTCGGTGGTGGCCGTGGGCGTGCCGAGCTGCGCGGCCGTACAGACCGGGGCGCTCGCGGCGGACGTGGTGGACGGGTCGGCGCCGCTGCCGGCGCCCGTACTGGCGCCCGCGGTCCTGCCCTTGCCGTTCTCCTTGGACTCGTCCTTGCCCGTTTCCTCCGTCTTGCCCGTGGAGCCGCCGGAGGTGGACTCGCCGCCCTCCGCCTCCTTGCCCTGGCCCGCGCCGCCCTGCATCTGGGAGGCGTGCCCGGCGTTGGAGGTGTTGGCGCTGGTGCCGGTGGCGGAGACGTGCACCACGGCGGGGATCGCGGTGCCGAGGAAGAGCGCCGCGGCAGCCATGCCGACGACGGCCTGTCGCTTGCGCGCGCGTCGGGCGGGGACCGCCTTGCGCAGATGGTCCAGGGTGCCGTCGCGCGGCTCGACGTCCTCGACCGCCTGCCGCAGCATCCGTCGCAGTGCCAGCTCGTCCGAGTCGAACTCCCCCGTGGAGCTCAGATCGTCGGGGCCGTGATTCACAGTTCCGTTCCCAGCGTGCGATTTCTTCGGATCTTGTTTGCCGACCCACGTCGGCTCATGCCTCCCCCAGAGCCCGAAAGGCGGCCTGGGGGGACCCACAGTAGGCTCATGGCGCCGCCCCTCTGAGTCACTCTCGCCACTCACGCCGGCTCCTCCATCGCGACCCGCAGCGCGGCGATCCCGCGGGAGCCGTACGCCTTGACGGAGCCCAGCGAGATGCCGAGCGTATCGGCGACCTGAGCCTCGGTCATGTCCGCGAAGTAGCGCAGGACCAGGACCTCGCGCTGGCGGCGCTGGAGGCCCTTCATCGCCTTGATGAGCGAGTCGCGCTCCAGCTGGTCGTAGGCCCCCTCCTCGGCGCTCGCCATGTCGGGCATCGGCTTGGACAGCAGCTTGAGTCCGAGGATGCGTCGGCGCAGGGCCGAGCGGGAGAGGTTGACGACCGTCTGGCGCAGATACGCGAGGGTCTTCTCCGGGTCGCGGACGCGTTTGCGCGCGGAGTGGACGCGGATGAAGGCCTCCTGGACGACGTCCTCGCAGGAGGCGGTGTCGTCGAGCAGAAGGGCGGCGAGACCGAGGAGCGAGCGGTAGTGCGCCCGGTAGGTCTCGGTGAGGTGGTCGACCGTGGTCCCGGTCGCGGCGGCTTCCTCAGCTCCGTCACGCTGACTGGGTATGCGGGCGGGCCGCGCTGCGGGCATGGGCGCGATCACCGGCATGCCACCGGGCGCCCCGGGCATGCGGGGTCGGAAGTCGAGTACCTGAGCCACGCAAGTTGGACGCCCTCACCCCCGTAAGGGTTGTACGCGGCCGTCCATCTTCTCTCAGGCAGCACAACTGACCGTGCGTCAAACGCGCCCATGCCTACCCGCTCTTCCCCTGTGTCCCGAATGCCCGGAACGTCCCCACGTTCCGCAAATGCGACCCCGCGCCCCCTGAATGGGCGTCCGCAAAGACGCTCCCCGCCCACCGCGCGGTTGCGGAGGACGGGGAGTCAAATTTTCGGACGCCGAAGCGCACGGTTCAAGTGGTCCGGACCATCGGCCCGATCACACTTTTCATCCATAGATCGTACAAACAAATCGGGCCATGGCCAGGAAATTTCCTGTAAGCACAACTACGCACAGAGCTCGGCCGCGACCAGCTCCGCGATCTGCGCGGTGTTGAGCGCCGCGCCCTTGCGCAGATTGTCTCCGCACACAAAGAGTTCGAGCGCCGTGGGGTCGTCGAGCGCCCGCCTGACCCGGCCCACCCAGGTGGGATCGGTGCCCACCACGTCGGCGGGCGTGGGGAACTCCCCCGCCGCCGGATCGTCGAAGAGGACGACCCCGGGTGCGGTGGCGAGGATCTCGCGCGCCTTGCGGACGGTGACCTCACCCTCGAAGCGGGCGTGCACGGTGAGGGAGTGCACGGTGACCACCGGGACCCGCACACAGGTCACGGCGACGGGCAGCGTGGGCAGTCCGAGGATCTTGCGGGACTCGTCCCGCACCTTCATCTCCTCCGAGGACCACCCGTCCTCGCGCAGCGAACCGGCCCACGGTACGACGTTCAGCGCGACCGGCTCCGGGAACGGCCCGGTGTTGTCACCGACGACCCGCCGTACGTCACCGGGATGCGTCCCGAGCTCGGTGCCCGCGACGAGGGACAGCTGCTGGCGCAGGGTCTCGACACCGGCGCGCCCGGCCCCGCTCACGGCCTGGTAGCTCGACACCACCAGCTCCCGCAGCCCGAACTCGGCGTGCAGCGCACCCAGGGCCACGATCATGGAGAGGGTGGTGCAGTTGGGGTTGGCGATGATCCCGCGCGGCCGCATCCGGGCCGCGTGCGCATTGACCTCGGGGACGACGAGGGGCACATCGGGGTCCATCCGGAAGGCACCGGAGTTGTCCACGACGACGGCACCTCGCGCGGCGGCGACCGGCGCCCACTGCGCGGCCACCTCGTCGGGTACGTCGAACATGGCGACGTCGACCCCGTCGAAGGCCTCCTCCGACAGGGCCACCACCTCGACCTGCTCCCCGCGCACGGCCAGCTTGCGGCCGGCCGAGCGCGGGGAGGCGATCAGTCGGATCTCGCCCCAGATGTCCGCGTGCTGGGACAGGATCTGGAGCATGACCGTGCCGACGGCCCCGGTCGCTCCCACGACCGCGAGCGTCGGCCCAGGCTCGGCCATCGCGTTCCCGCCTGTCCGGCGGGGTCCGGTCATCGGCCGGTGCCCCCGTAGACCACGGCCTCGTCGCTGTCGGAGTCGAGCCCGAAGGCGCTGTGCACGGCGCGGACGGCCTCGGTCACGTCGTCGGCGCGGGTGACGACCGAGATGCGGATCTCGGAGGTCGAGATCAGCTCGATGTTCACGCCGGCGTCGGACAGGGCGGTGAAGAAGTCGGCCGTGACACCCGGGTTGGTCTTCATCCCGGCGCCGACGAGCGAGATCTTGCCGATCTGGTCGTCGTAGCGCAGCGACTCGAAGCCGATGCCGGCCTTGTTCTTCTCCAGGGCGTCGATGGCCTTGCGGCCCTCGGACTTGGGGAGCGTGAAGGAGATGTCCGTCAGCCCGGTGGAGGCTGCCGAGACGTTCTGCACGATCATGTCGATGTTGATCTCGGCGTCCGCGATCGTGCGGAAGATCACCGCGGCCTCACCCGGCTTGTCCGGCACGCCGACGACCGTGATCTTGGCCTCGGAGGTGTCGTGCGCGACACCGGAGATGATGGCCTGCTCCACCTGCTTGTCCCCTTGCTCGATCGGCTCACTGCTGACCCAGGTGCCCTGCAGCCCGCTGAAGCTGGACCGGACGTGGATCGGGATGTTGTAGCGACGGGCGTACTCCACACAGCGGTGGAGTAGCACCTTCGAACCGGAGGCGGCAAGCTCCAGCATGTCCTCGAAGGAGATCCAGTCGATCTTCTTCGCCTTCTTCACCACCCGCGGGTCGGCGGTGAACACGCCGTCGACGTCGGTGTAGATCTCGCAGACCTCGGCGTCGAGCGCCGCGGCGAGCGCGACGGCCGTGGTGTCGGAGCCACCGCGTCCGAGCGTGGTGATGTCCTTCTTGTCCTGGCTGACGCCCTGGAATCCGGCGACGATGGCGATGTTGCCCTTGTCCAGGGACTCCCGGATACGGCCCGGTGTGACGTCGATGATCCGGGCTTTGTTGTGGACCGAGTCGGTGATGACGCCGGCCTGGCTGCCGGTGAAGGACTGGGCCTCGTGGCCCAGGTTTTTGATCGCCATGGCCAGCAACGCCATGGAGATACGCTCTCCGGCGGTCAGCAGCATGTCGAACTCACGCCCGGCAGGCATCGGCGATACCTGCTCGGCGAGATCGATCAGCTCGTCCGTCGTGTCGCCCATCGCGGAAACGACGACGACCACCTGGTGGCCGTTCTTCTTCGCTTCGACGATTCGCTTGGCGACGCGCTTGATGCCCTCGGCATCGGCTACGGAGGAGCCTCCGTACTTCTGCACGACAAGGCCCACGTGCGCTCCTCGCTCAGTCCGTGTGTGTCGGCTCAGTTTAACGAGCGCCCGATTTTCACCTCCGCGATATCGCATGGTGAGACATCGCGGGGTTCGGACACCCAGGTCAGCGCATGCCCATCCCGGCCCCTCCGGAAAAGTGCACCGCGTCACACGGACTCGTGGGGCCCAAGTGGCAGCTGTGAATCAAGTTTCAAGGATTAGGGTGCGGCTGTGCGCGTACTTCTGGTGGAAGACGATGAGCCGGTCGCCCAGTCCCTCAGACGAGGTCTCATCCGGTACGGCTTCGAGGTCGAGTGGGTCTCCACCGGCGGGGCCGCGCTGAGCCATGAGGGTTCCTACGACGTCGTGCTCCTCGATCTCGGTCTGCCGGACACCGACGGTCTCGACGTGTGCAAGGCGCTGCGCGGGCGCGGTGACGTGCCGATCATCGTGATCAGCGCGCGCAGCGACGAGACCGACCGGGTGGTCGGCCTGGAACTCGGCGCCGACGACTACGTCTCCAAGCCGTTCGGGGTCCGGGAGGTCATCGCGCGGATACGAGCCGTGATGCGACGCGCGCAGCCCCGTACCGAAGCGTCCGCGGGCCCCGACGTGTACGGCTCCCGGCTCACCGTCGACCGCCGCGCGGCCCGGGTCCGGCTGGACGGCGAGGAGGTGTCCCTCGCGCCCAAGGAGTACGACCTGCTGGCCTTCCTCACCGAGGAGCCGGGCGCGCTGATGTCGCGCGAGCAGATCATGGAGGCGGTCTGGGACGCGAACTGGTTCGGGCCGACCAAGACGCTGGACGTGCATGTGGCGGCACTGCGGCGCAAGCTCGCCGGGGCGGTCGTCATCGAGGCGGTGCGGGGTGTGGGCTTCCGGCTGGAGATCGCCAAGGACGACAGGGCTTCATGAACCGGCAGCTCATCCGGAGCTACATCCTGCTGGTGGCGGTGGCCATCTTCCTGTTCACGGTGCCGGTCGCGTTCACGCTGACCAAGCAGTTGCGGGACGACACCAGGCAGTCCGTCCTGCGTGAGGCCAACACCATGGCGTTCCTGCTGGGCAACGGCACCGGCGCCTCGTGCGAGGCACTCACCGAGGTGGCCACGGCGTACGGCGACGTCCAGGCCACCCCCACCGCCGCATGTGACCCGAAGCTGCCGGTTCCCACCGAGGACGCGGCGCTGAAGCGGGCCATGGAGCAGAACGAGCCCACCACCGACTGGGGCTCCGACTTCGTCTGGGGCAAGCACCTGACGGTCACCGTCCCGGTGGAGGGGCACGCGGCCGTACGGATCGTCTACTCGACCTCCGACATGACCAAGCGGCTCTGGCAGATCTGGGGCTTCCGGACCGGCCTCGCCGTACTGGTCCTCGCGGCGGCCGCCGCGATCGGCGCGTTCGCCGCCCGCCGCATCACCGCCCCGCTCCGCGAACTCAATTCCATGGCCAGCAAGTTCAGCGACGGCGACCTGACCGCGCGCTCCCCGGTGACGGGACCGCCGGAGACGCAGACGCTCGCGCGCACCCTGAACCAGGGCGCGGAACGCCTTGACACACTGGTCGCCTCACAGCGGATCTTCGTGGCGGACGCGTCGCATCAACTCCGTACCCCGCTCACCGCGTTGCGCCTGTCGCTGGACAACATCGCGGACGGCGTGGACGACGAGTTCGTACGGGAGGACGTGGAGCAGGCGACCGCGGAGGTGGTCCGGATGAGCCGTCTGGTGAACGGACTTCTGGTGCTCGCCCGCGCCGAGGCGAAGGTGACGGCCGCGGAGCCGCTCGCCCTGACGGACATCGTGAACGAACGGCTGACGGTGTGGAGGCCGGCCGCCGACGAGCGCGGTGTCACCATCGCGCTCATTGGGGGGAGTATCGACGGCCGGCCGTCTGTGCTGGCCAGCCCCGGTCATCTGGACCAGGTGCTGGACAACGTGCTCTCGAACGCCCTGGAGGTCTCGCCGGACGGCGGGAGGATCACCGTCGAGGTGGAGTCCCGGGCGGACTCGGTGGTGCTGTCGGTGCGGGACGAGGGACCCGGTATGTCGGACGCCGAGAAGTCCCGTGCCTTCGACCGCTTCTGGCGCGGCCAGGGTCTGACCGGGCGCTCCGGCTCGGGCCTCGGCCTCGCCGTCGTCAAGCAGTTGGTGACCGACGACGGCGGAACCGTGACGCTGGTGGACGCGCCGGGAGGCGGGCTGAAGGTGGAGATCAGCCTTCGGGCATCGCCGAGGAGTGGTGGTTGACGATCTTCCACTGGCCGTTCCGCTTCTCGTACTCGTACGTGTAGCGGGCCTCGACGACGCGCTTGGCGCCGGTGTCCGGGTCGGTGAGCTTGAACTCGTAGACGCCGGTGTCGATGGCGGAGTTGGTGTCGAGGACGTTGACGATCGTCTGGACCTTCTTGCCGACCGGCTTGTTCTCCAGGAAGTGCTGGAAGTAGTCGACGATGCCGGCGCGGTCGGTGCGGACCTTGTTGGAGACGGTGGGCAGCAGGACCGCGTCCTTCGCGTACAGGTCCGCGACCTTGCCGGCGTCGCCGGTCCGCAGTGCCGCGTTCCAGGTGTTGAACAGGCCCGCGATCTCCTTCTTGGTGGGCTTCTTCGGGGCGTCCGTCCCGGCGGTGGCGGCGACGGTACCGACGGTTCCCACGGCGACGATCGCGGTCGCGGTGACGATGGCTGCGCGCTTGGTTATGGAACGACGGTTCATCGCTGTCTCCAGTGCGGTGAGAGGTGGTGCCGTGAAGTGACTCCAGCCTCTCTTCGCGCCGGTCAGGGCCCGTGCAGCCGAGATACAGGGCGGAGACAGCGGACGTCCAATTCACGCCACGTGACCACCCGGTCGCTGTCCGCGCAGCAGACCGACCCCGGCCCCCACGGACACCACGCCCATCCCCACGGCGGTCATCACACCCTGTTGCCCGTCCACGACGAACGGCGCGACGGCGGCGACGACGAGGTTGAAGAGGAAGAGGAACCAGAGGACTGGGGTGGAGGAGAGCAGGGCCTTCATGGTCGTGTCCTTCGGTACGGAGTGGTTGACCTGGCGAGATCAACGATCCCGTGTCCGGGGGGCCGTCACGAGGGGGTGCTCTCCCGAACCGGGGGTGTAGTGGGGTACACCATGGCTGTGACAGGAGAGGTGCTTCTCGCGGGGATCGTGCTGCTGGGGTCGTCCGTGCAGTGGCTCACCGGCATGGGCTTCGCCCTGGTCGCCGTACCCGCACTGGTGCTGCTTCTCGGGCCGGCCGAGGGGGTCGTGCTCGCCAACTGCGCCGCCGGGGCGATCTGTTGTGCGGGCCTGGCAGGCAGCTGGCGACGGGTACGGCCCGCATCGATGGTCCCGCTGTGCGCGGCGGCGGCCTGCACGGTGCCGGTGGGGACCTGGCTGACGCGCCAACTCCCGGAATCCTGGCTGATGCTGGTCATGGGCGGCTTGGTGACGGTGGCGGTGCTGCTGGTGCTGCGGGGAGCCCGGGCGACGTCCCTGCACGGGACGAAGGGCGCCGTCGTCGCGGGCGCGGTGGGCGGCTTCATGAACTCGGCGGCCGGGGTGGGCGGCCCTCCCATGTCCCTCTACGCCCTCAACGCGGGCTGGACGGTAGGGGAGTTCGTCCCGAACGCGATGTTCTACGGCGTGGTCGTGAACGCGTTCTCGGTGGCGTCGAACGGGATACCCGGGCTGAACCGGACGCAGTGGGCCCTGGTGATCGCGGCGATGGCGACAGGCGGGGTGATCGGACGGGGGCTCGCCTCCCGGATACCGGAGAATCGGGCCCGCCTGCTGGTGCTGTCGCTCGCCCTGATGGGCGGGGTCACCGCTGTGGGCAAGGGGCTCCGGGGGCTGTGATCAGTCCGCGAACTCCTTCAGCGGCTCGGTGTCGAGGGCGAAGCCGACGGGCTCCGGGAGCTTGACCGTGGCACCGAACGGCAGCTTCTCCTCATGCCGGTACCTACCGTCCTCGGGCTGGTTGAAGACGACGACCGAGCAAGCCTCACGGTCGATGAGGAGGTAGACGGGGATGCCGGCGGCGGCGTAGCCGTCGGGCTTCTCGACTCGGTCACGCCGGTTGGTGTCGGAGTCGTGCGAGGTGATCTCGACAGCCATCAGTACGCCATCGGCCTCCGACCACTCGCCCTGCCCCTTGAGGCTGCCCTTCGGCACCAGCACTCCGTCCGCGCGAGCACGCCCCCTGCGGTAGGCCTCGGTCTTGAGTCCTCGCTCCGGATGAAGCCGCAGGTCCGGGCGCAATTGCATGCACCGTTCCAGAAGCCACATGTAGATCTCGCTGTGGTTGCCGTCCGGCACGGGCTTGACCTGCACCTTCCCATTGATGAACTCCAGCCACACTGTCTCCGGGGCATGGCGTTCCAACTGCTCGAACTCCTCGACGGACATCTGGGGCTGCTGCTCGGTCCTGGGGGTCATGGCGTCGCCTCCTCGGCTCCATGATGCCCAGACCGGCGCCTCCTGCACGCTCACCGCAGCCCCGCCGCGCGGCGGAGGGCGTCGACGCGATCGGTGACGTCGATGACCTCGTCGGCGCCGACCAGGCCGCTGCCACCGGCACGCGGTCCCGGCAGGAACGTGTCCGGGACGGCCCCGTGGACCGGGCCCTCCGCCTCGATCAGCTCGATGCACTCGCGGCACAGTCCGTTCACGATCTCCGTGGTCCGCTCGTCCGCGTCGCACAGGCCACACGCCATGATCACGCGGCTGACGCGGGCGCGCCGGGCGGCCTTCTGCCGGATCTTCGCCTTCTTCGGGGGCATCTTGTTCTCCAGTCGGTTGCGGGCGAGTCCGCCCGGGTTGGCGACCGTGGGCGGGAGCCCGTCGGTCAGGGCCTTGGTGATGTCGTGCGGCGTCGCGCCGAGTGACAACCACTCGGCGGCGAGGGGTTCGAGGGAACGGCAGTCGCCGTCGGACAGCGGCATACGGGGGTCGGCGGCGCGGAGTTCGGCGAGGGTCTGATAGGCCTCGCTGGGTTGCTCGGCGGCCACGGCCTCTTCCCGCTCGGGCTGTTCGGCCTCTACGACGGATTCCTCGACGTCCTCGACCCGCGCCAGCCCCGGCATGTAGTGCTCGGTCACGTCCTTGCCGTGCCGCTCCCGGGCGAAGTCCTCCCACCACTCGGTGGACCTGCGGGTACGCGACCAGTACGTACGCGTGACCCACCGCATCGAGTCGTCCTCGACCGTGATGTGCTCCTTGATCCAGCGCAGGTGGCCGGCGAGGGTGATGCGTCCCAGCGAACTGCGGACGGCCTGCTGGCCGTAGCGGGGGTGCACGGCGGCGATCGCCTTGTAGCCCATCGCGTGACCCTCTTCGAGATGGTCGACGAAGACGGCGATCTCACGGTCACGGGGGCTCAGGTGTGCGAAGTCCGGGTCGGCGTGCGGGTCTTCGTCACCGGCGGGGCGTTTTCCGTAACCCGTTTTGGCCATGGGGTGGGACGGGGACGGCAGGGCGGCACTAGGCTGGGCGTAAGCCACGATCGAGGTCCGTTCGATCCGTAGGTCAGGCCCCGGAGCCGGTGTTGGCGCACCGACCGGGGCCGAACTATTTGCTTGTTTGCCGCGAACCTAGAGCGGTTTCACTTTCCGACGCAAGCCGATCACGGAACGTCACACTTTAGAGTTACGACGCCTCAACTCACGTTCAGACTTGGTTGGTTGGGTTGGATCTCACCCAGCCCAGAACCCCGTGGAAGAGCTCGGAGCCCGAGGCTCAAGCCCCGGGCCGAACTGCGGAAACGAAGGCCTTCCAGGCGGTGGCGGTGACGCGGAGCTCGGGGCCGGAGGGGAGCTTGGAGTCGCGGATGTGGATGTGGGCGTCGAACGCGGCTTCGAGGCAGGCGCCGCCCTCGTTATCGCTGTGGCTGGACTTGAACCACTTCAGCTGGTCATTCACTGCCGATCCACCATCCCCTCGATGAAGCGGGCCGACTCAGTGGGACTGAGGGCCTGCGCGCGGATCATGCTAAGCCGCTGGGTCACCCGGCTGACAACGTCCGGGTCGGACGAGAGTTCGCTGGCGAACGGCCCTTCCGTGAAGGCGAACCGTTCGAGGTCGTGTGTCTCCAGCAGCACCATCGGCCCCATGAGCGCATCGCTGATGGCCCGTTCGAAGGGCAACACCTGCAATGCGACGTTGCGCAGGCGAAACACCCCCAGCAGACTCCGCAGTTGCTCGATGTCCACCTGCGGACTGCGCAGAGCCGCTTCGCAGATCACGAAGTGCAGGGCCACAGGTGGCTTGCGGTCCGTGAGAATCGCCTGCCTTTCCATCCGGGCGGCGATCCTCTGTTCCACCGTCTCCTCGGCCAGGGATGGAAGACGGTTCTCGATCAGGGCCCGCGCATACCCCTTCGTCTGCAACAGGCCCGGGATCAGCGCGACTTCGTACCACCAAAGGCTGGTGGCCTCACGCTCCCGCTCCATGAAGTCCTGCGCCCGCGCCGGAAACTTCTCCCTCTGGAGATACTCCTTGGCCGCGCTGAGCAGGCCCTCCGCCCGGCAACTCGTCGGCGACGTCCAGCACTCGCGGCGTCGGCATCCGTACGCCCTGTTCCATGGACTTGATCGTGTCCGGGGAGTAGTTGGAGGCGGCGCCGAGTTCCTCACGGCTGACGTTGGCCTTGATGCGCCAGCGCTTCATCTGGTTGCCGCTGTAGCGCCAGTTCACCGGCGTCTGGGACACAGAGCGCACCTCCGACCGATACAACCCGGCGTGTATCACCTCAGTCACTACCGAGCGTAGCCTCGTGAACGCCACCGTGTGACCATGACGAACGCAATCGACCCCCTTGAGTGGGTCCCCGCCTCCGGTCACCAGCTCCGTCTCGCCGGCGTGCACTTCGATGCCGTGCGGATCGAGGGGGTGCGCGGCGAGCTGGCCGCAGCCCGGCTCATCGAGGCCGCCGACGGGGACGCGGGGCCCGTCGTGTGCGAGGTGACCGGGTTCCGGTGGATGTACTTCCTGCTGGCGCCGGGCGAAGTACGCAAGCACAACTGGCCACTTGGCGTGCAACGCTTCGGGGAGCGAGGCTCACGTGCCGTGACGTACATCGGGATCCCGGCACTGGACGGGAACACCTGGCCGCTGCGCTGGTACAGCGAGCCTTCGGCCGGGGCGCCGTTTGTGGATGCCAGAGCGCTGCTCGCGGTGGTGGATCAGTCGGGCTGAGAGCCCGGGAGCAGCACGTCGGCAAGGGTCTTGCGCATGAAGCCGACCGCCGGCGTTGTCGCGAAGCCACGTTCCCAGTCTGTGAGCAGAAGCTCAGCCAGGGTTCGGGCGCGATCGGCCTCACCGAACTCGTGCAGTAGCTGAACCTGCAGGGTCCGGTAGAACATCGTGGTCATGCTCAAAGCCCCGTGGGACTGTGTAGCGGACGCGATGCCCTGTTCGACCGCCGCCAACGCATCGTCGGCTTCCCCGAATTCGGCCCTGAGCCGTAGCAGCCCCAGGAAGAGAGCCACCATCTTGTCGCTCATCGGCCCGTGGACACTCGCTGCGATCTGATCTTGGCGTCGCACCAGTTCCCCGACCGCGTCCGGGCCGTACCGAAGGGGATCCGAGCCGGCCAAATGTGCCAGGAGCGCGGCCAGGGTGACACCGGCATCCCGTGCCGCGGGGTGATCGGCTCCCAGCACCCGGTCGGCCCGTCGCGCGTTCTTGCGCGCAAGGCGCAGCACGACCGCGACATCGTCGCATCGCAGCATGTCATAGGAGAGTTGAGCGCGGATCATGAACGTCTGAGGATCTCTCCGACCGAACACCCGGGCCGTTGTGGACCAGTCCTGTCTGAGCAACACCACAGCATCGTCTTCCTCTTCCGCGGCGATCAACGCCTGGGCAAGGCACCTGCGCGCACGGAGGGTGACCACGTGGCGCCGCCCGCAGACCCGCTCCGCGGCCTCCACCGCCCGCCTGGCTCCGTCGGTTGCCTGACCGTCATCGATCCCGATGTGCAAGTTGGCGAAGTGGACGAGCAGCAGTATCGACTCGGGTGTCTGCGGCCTTGGACCGATGTGGCCGCACAGTGATTCCACGTGTCCGAACCAGCCGTTGTGGAGGGTGCTCTCGAAGTCCTCCGCCACCCTGTTCAGGAGGGCGGCAGCGCTCTCTCGTGCGGCCGCCACCAACTCCGGTGTCCGGTACGGGTTCCCTGGATCACCGGTCCGCGCCGCCGCCTGGACCAGGCGGTGTACCGAGACGGTGTCGTCGTGCAGAGTGACCATGCTGTGGGCGGCCAGGAGCCGAAGCGCTTCTGTCAACTCCGGGGGGCTGCCGAGAGGCTCAAGGTACGAGCGGTGAATACCGTCCGGCGCCCACCAGGCGATCACACGCAGAACCTCCGCCGCGAGCGGCTTGCCCGCCAGCCGGTCGAGCGTGACCTGCCAGATGCGTGCGATGGTACGCCCGCCCTCCGGGGCGAACGTGAGCAACTGCTCGGGATGGGCCGTCAGCAGCTCCAGGTAGCGTCGTGGTGCAATCCTCGCCTCCCTGCAGTAGGCGCCTGCCTGCCCCACTGCCAGAGGCAGACACCCCAACTCGCGGCACAACTCCTCGGCCCCGTCGGCAGAACCCCGGTACGTGCGGTCAAACAGTTCGACCGCCTGCGGAAGTTCGAGCACCCCCAGGGGCAGCCCGGTGGCCACACCCTGCCATCCGGTGCCCTTTCGGCTCGTGATGAGGAACCGGCCGCCCCTCGCCCGTTCCAGCAACGGCTTCACGTCCGTCGGATCCGTCACGTTGTCCAGCACCAACAGCCAGCCGTCGTTGGCACACAGCCACCCCACGGCGAGGTCACGCAACGCCCTTCGTGACAGCCCTTCGCCCAGAGCCGGCTGGAGTGCCACCGTGAGTTCGGCGAGCCCCGCGTCCAAGTCGGCCGCCGTCTCCGCCGTGATCCACCAGACGGGGTTGTAAGCGTCTGCCTGCACCGATGCCCAGCGGGCGGCGAGCGTCGACTTTCCGATGCCACCGAGACCGTGCACCGCCTGTACGACGACCCCGCCCGCGTCTTCGAACGCCTCGTCCAGCCGTGCCAGTTCGTGTCCGCGCCCTACGAACAGGCCAGCCCGTTCAGGCAGGTTGCTCATGTTCGGCGGAGCCTGCGGGGGAATGGCAAGCGCCTCCGGCGGAAGGGTCAGGAACTTCGTGTAGTGCACGTCCCCGGTGAACGCACGGCCGATGGATCCACCCGCCGCGATCGACCGCTCCCCCGACGCCTCCGCCGACCCTCTCACGCGTCCCCCGTCGACACCGAGCCGATGCTCCCGACCACAGCCACCGACCTCGCACCACTCGCCGACACAGCGGCAGTCGTCGGTACCAGGAACGCGTACAACGTCGCCGCCAGCCCGATCAACCCCGCCGCAGGTGAGGCACAGAGGCCGACTCCCTTCCACGCCAACGCCTTTGAGCTGCTCGCCATACGACCATCATGGACGAACCCGAACCCAAGGGGTCAGGAAAGCCGTACCCATGCCACCCTCGCCGCCCTCAATCTGCGCGACCCACGTCGGAGAGAGATCCGCCACATCGGCCGCTTCGGGTCAGGCAGCGGCCCTCCCGCACTTCGCGCAGCTGGTGACCCAGCGAGTACGCCTGAAGGGCTGACCGCGGCACCGGTCCGAAAGCCGCCGTGGGGATTCACACCCGCCTCCCGAACAGCGCGACCAGCCCGTGGTCCAGTTCCGCGCCCACGGTCTCCTCGCCCGCGGCGACGACCGTGTAGGTACGGGCCAGGAAGCGGGTCAGGTCGGCGGAGGTGAACCTGAGGACGGCGATGCCCTGCGGGGCGTGAAACTCGACGTGGGTGTGGGCCGAACCAGCCGGGCGGATACGGACGTTGCCAATCCCGGCGGACCCGCGCAGGCCCTCACCGAGCAGCACCCGCGCGAAGGTCCACGTCGTGACCTCGCCCTCGACCGTGACGTGCGGCGGGAAGTCGATATGCACGGCCAGCGGGTCGGCGGAGGTGTAGCGGAGGGTCGCGGGGATCGCGATCTCCTGGTCCGTGGCCGTGATCAGGCGGGAGCCTGTGGGCTGCTGGAGGGTGACATGCATGAGGGGCTCCAAGTCGGCGGGGCACGGGCCGGGTGTGGCCGTTGTGCAGAGAGACCGCGAAAGAAGCCCGTGCATTACGCCATAACGGAGGTCTTCTCATATGACGCCCGTCACACCAGATGCTGTCTAGTTCCCCGTCGACGCGGAGCCGATGTCACCGCCCGCCGCGATCGCTCCCTTGCCCGAGGCGTTGACGCCCCCAGTGGGCAAGGTAGGGGCTGCTGGTGTTGTGGGCGGCACCGGTAGCGGCGTGGTCCCGCCCGTAGACGCCGTACCGATGTTGCCGCCCGCCGCGATCGAACCGTCGCCGGGAGCACTGACCGCGGCCGGTGGTGTGGACGAGCCTCCGAACTGGCCGATCAGCGCGAGTGCCAAGCCGACGAGAGCCACGATCCCGCCCGTCACGCTCGCCACCTGATCGGCCTTGCCCAGATCGACGAAGGCAACCACGACAAGGGTGGCGGCGCCGACCCCGCACAGACCGACTCCCGTCCACATCAAGGGTTTTGACGTCATGCCGGGCATTGTGACGGATACGGGGTGGCGAGCGGGAACAGTCTGCCCAAATCGGTGCGTGAGGAGGAACTCAGTCGCTGGGGTCGGGCTCGATCGCACCCGGGAGGGCGCCCGGCGGCGGGACGAAGGAGGCCAGAGATTCCCGCATGAAACCCAAACCCTGCATCAGTCTGTCAAGGGCCTCGGAGTCTCCAGCAGCCCTACGGATGGCCATCCTGACGAACCAGTCGAGTGTCGCGAGACCTTGCTGTACGTTCTTGCTCGCCATAGCCAGAGCCAGCAGGGTCACACGCGCGAAGAGTGTCGTGGAGTCGTCCTCGCCCAGATGGCGTTCGGCATCCTCCGCGGCCTGTTCGGCGATGGGCAGGGCGTGGTCGAAAGACTCCAAGTGCATGTGTACCTGCGCGAGCTCTACTCGTGCCCTGATGGTTACCTGCGCAGACGCGGGATCAAAGCAACCATTCCGGTCCCGGCGGACCGGGTCCTCAACCGCCACAAGCTCGGTTCCCGGGGCGGCCGGCCTCCGAAGTTCGACAAGACCGACTACCGCGAGCGGCATGCCGTCGAGTGCGGCATAAACCGCCTCAAGCGCCACCGGGCCGTGGTCACGCGATACGACCAGCTCCCCGTCCGCTACGAGGCCACTGTGCTGGTCGCAATGATCAACGAATGGATACGAGTGGTTCTGGCGTACCCATGATCGCTAGCCTCACCGGTTATGAAGCAGCGGCAGCAGAAGAAACTCTCCCACCGCCTTTTCGAGGCAATCCTGGCAGGCGACGCCGGGAGCGCGAAGACCCTGCTGCGCAGTGGAGCCAGCCCAGAGCCAAGGAACACCGACGGCACCACTCCCCTCTACCTGGCATCGGTGCAAGGAGAGGCCGAGCTGGCCCGCTTGCTCATGGAGGCAGGGGCTTCCCCTGACACTGAAAGCAGCGGCCCCGGCTCGGAGGGCACACCGCTGTGCGCAGCTGCTTGCTGGGGACACACTGCAGCGGTCCGGGAACTGTTGGCGCATGGCGCCGATCCCAACCTCCGCGAAGACCACGGCGCAGGCTGGTCCCCGCTGGACTGGGCGGACAATGGCCCCCACCTTGACACTGCCGAAATCCTCAGGGCAGCAGGAGCGCACCCAACAACGAAAGCTCACCCAGCTCCTTAGCCAGCATGATCTCACTGCTCACTTTCGCGACACGCCCTAGCCGACCGCGGGGTGTGCCGCCTCGCGAGCGCGCGTGATGGATGGCCTGGGTACCACCTGGGTCTCGCGAACTCGGCGCTACTTGGACGACCGCAGACCCAGCGGAGCCGCGATCTCCTCCACCATCACCTTGCCCGCCTCGAACTCCAGCGTCTCGTCGCCCATCGCCTGGTCGGTGTCGAGGCCGTCCAGCTCCTCCAGGGGCTGGTTCAGGCGCACATGGGCGACCACCGACTGGAGGGCGCGCAGGGTCGCGGACGCCGTGGAGCCCCAGTTGGAGAAGTAGGAGAACTGCCACCACCACAGGGCCTCCGTGGTGCGCCCGGAGCGGTAGTGGGCCATGCCGTGGCGCAGATCCGCCATGACGTCGGCGAGGTCGTCGGAGATCCGGGCCGGCACGGGTGCCTTGCGGGGCTCGTAGGGGTCGAAGACCTCGGAGTAGACATCGACCGGCTCCAGGATGCGCGCGAGGTTCTCGCGGAGCTCGTCCACGTCGCCCTCCGGACCCAGGTCGGGTTCGTAGCGCTCGTCGGGGACGATGTCCTCGTGGGCGCCCAGGCGTCCGCCGGCCAGCAGGAGCTGGGAGACCTCCAGGAGCAGGAAGGGGACGGCCGAGTCCGGCTCGTCGCCCTTCGCCACCTCCGTGACGGCCACCAGGAAGCTCTCCACCTGGTCGGCGATCTGGACCACGAAGTCGTCGGGGTTCTGGGCGGTCGCGTGCAGTGTGGCGTCAGACATCTAGGAGTCGTCTCCCCTCGAAGGCGCGGCCGAGGGTCACCTCGTCCGCGTATTCCAGGTCGCCACCCACCGGGAGGCCGCTGGCCAGGCGGGTGACCTTGAGGCCCATGGGCTTGATCATGCGGGCGAGGTACGTCGCTGTGGCCTCGCCCTCCAGGTTCGGGTCGGTGGCCAGGATCAGCTCCGTGACCGTCCCGTCGGCCAACCGCGCGAGAAGTTCTCGTATACGCAGGTCGTCCGGACCGACACCCTCGATCGGGCTGATCGCGCCGCCGAGCACGTGGTACTTGCCACGGAACTCCCGGGTGCGCTCGATCGCGACGACGTCCTTCGGCTCCTCCACCACACAGATGACGGAGAGGTCGCGGCGGGTGTCGCGGCAGATGTTGCACAGCTCTTCCTGGGCGACATTGCCGCAGGTCGCGCAGAACCGGACCCTCGCCTTGACCTCCATCAGGCACTGCGCGAGACGCCGTACGTCCGTCGGCTCCGCCTGGAGGATGTGGAAGGCGATCCGCTGGGCGCTCTTGGGACCGACGCCGGGCAGCCGCCCCAGTTCGTCGATGAGGTCCTGGACCACGCCTTCGTACAACGGACTGCCGTCCTTCCTGAGGTTCCTTGCACTACGTACGCTAGTTGGCCGACGCCCGCTTTAGAAAGACACTCCCCGTCCCGGACGACCGGCCCGCCTCAGAAAGGCAGCCCGGGGATACCGCTGCCGCCGAGACCCTGGGCGAGCGGGCCGAGCTTCTGCTGCTGGAGGGCCTGGGCGTTCTCGTTGGCCGCCTGTACGGCCGCCACGACCAGGTCGGCGAGGGTGTCGGTGTCCTCCGGGTCCACCGCCTTCGGGTCGATCTTCAGCGCGCGCAGCTCGCCGGCGCCCGTGACGGTGGCCTTCACGAGACCGCCGCCGGCCTGGCCGTCGACCTCGGTCCTGGCGAGTTCCTCCTGCGCGTTCGCCAGGTCCTGCTGCATCTTCTGGGCCTGCTGGAGCAGCTGCTGCATATTGGGCTGGCCACCACCGGGGATCACGATCAGCTCCTGTGCTTTCCGCCTTGGACTTCCGTCTGTCCTGAGCCTACGTGTTCCAGGCAGCCGTCGCCCCGCCACTCTTTCGAGTGAGTCCGAGTAGAGGCCTATACCTGATCAAGACCTCCTTCCGAGCGGAAAAGAGACCAAAGGACCCCCTTCGCCACCCATTGGGCGGTAGGAAGGGTCCGGCACATCAGCATCAGGCGTCACGCAGGGTGACCGATCAGTAGGGAGCGCCGGGTGGGTCAGCCGGAGATGCAGCCCGAGGGCCCGCCCCAGGACGGGCGGGCCGATCTGGCGGGGCGGACATTTCCGCTCGGGGACTGGGGCGAGCCCGCCGTACGGCTGGACGAGCTGTACCGGTGGGTGGAGCGCGGGGCGCTGGAGACGGTGGCCTGGTATCTCACGGACCGGGTGTGGAAGCGGCGCGGTGCGCGGGCCCTGCGGGGCGGGGCCGCCGCTGGGGCGGTGACCGGGGCCCTGTTGCCGTTGCTGGACCTGACCGGGGTGGCGGATGCCGGCATCGCGCCCTGGGGTTATCTCGCGCTGCTGCTCGCGGCGGCCTGTGTGGCCGTCGACCGGTACTTCGGGGTGACCGCCGGCTGGATGCGGGACGTGGCCACCGCGCAGGCCGTGCAGCGGCGGCTCCAGGCGCTGCAGTTCGACTGGGCCTCGGAGAACGTACGGGAGGTGCTCGGTCCGACGGAGGGGACGGCCGCCGAGGCCACGGAGCGCTGCCTGGGAGTGCTGCGCCGCTTCTCGGAGGACGTGACCGAGCTGATCCGTGTCGAGACCGCCGGCTGGATCGTGGAGTTCCGGAACGGTCCGGCGCCGATGGGGATCCAGGGGGCGGTGACGTCCGGGGGACGGCAGGACGTGGGCGGCGCGCAGGGGCGGTTCCCGCTGCCGCCGGGGCCTCCGTCCCGGCCGAACATGCCCCGGCAGCGGCCGCCGGAGCCCAGGTGACGCTCCCGGCCCGAGCCGGGCGGCCCGGTCCCGGCGTCCACCGGGGTCAGTCGCACAGTCCCGCCGCCCACCGGGGTCAGTCGCACAGTCCCGCCGCCCGCTCGCACGGCAGATGCCCCTGCTCGCGGATCACGTCCTGGCTTGTGCCCTCGTCGAGGTAGGCGAGGAAGCCGGCGGCGAGGGAGCCGGGGGCCGGGGAGCGGTAGGTGTAGGCGTACTCGACGCCTCGGTAGGGGTACTGGTCGAGGTGGTCGGTCGAGGCCGCCTCGCCGTCCAGCGGCACCCGGCGTACGCCCTTGTGGCCGGTGGCCAGGGTGAGTTCGCTGTAGCCGAGGGCGCCGGGCTGGGCGGCGACCTTGTCCAGCACGTCTTCCGTGGAGGCGAGTTCGCAGCGGGTGACGGGGGCGCGAGCGGCGGCGGCCACCGCCTTGTCCGTCAGCGGGTCGCAGTCCAGCGATGTCGTGGGGGTCATCTCCCAGGCGCCCGCCAGGACCCGGTCCTGGAAGATCTGCCGGGTCCCCGAGTAGGCGTCCCGGCTGACCAGGACGACAGGCAGGTCGGGCAGACGCGGGAGGCCGGCGGCGCGGCCGGCGTTCAGCTCGCTCCAGCGTCGGACCTCGCCCCGGTAGAGGCGTTCCACCTCGGCCCGGGTCAGGCCGCGCGAGCCGAGGTCGATGCCGTCGTTGACGACGAGGGTGAAGACCGAGAGGGCGATCTTCTCGCCGTGCAGGCTCAGCCGGTCGCCCATCGCGCCGTCCGAGAAGGCGATCACCGACCGCGCGTCCTTCGCCGACCGGGCGCCGGTGGCGGCGAGCGCGGACACCCCGGCCTCGCTGCCGCGTGCCTCGACGGTGATGTCGGCGCCCTCGCAGTCCTTCTCGTACTCCGTCGCGAGGGTCTCGACGACCGGGGCAAGGGCGTGGAACCGGTCACCGTCAGGCGGCCCGTCTCGCAGCCGAGCGGGGGCGGGGTGTCGTCGCGGGCGACGACGATCGTGGCGAGGACGAGCACGGAGAGGGTGAGCAGCCCCGTGAAGATGCGTGCCGCCGGGCTGAAGACGGGCGGGATCTCGTCCGGGGTGGCGCTGCGGTTGGGGTGCACCTCGCCGTCCCGGATGCCGCCGATCATCCGGATCGGACGGCCGACATCGCCGCCGGACAGCAGCACCAGCAGCTTGTAGTGCTCGCCGCGGTTGAGCGGGACGCGGGGGATGCGCAGCCGGTTGTCCTCGTAGCCGAAGCCGCGGTCCGGGGTGAAGTGGTCCATCAGGTGGTCGGTGTCGATCGGCTGGGTGACCGAGACCCCGCGGACCGTGCGATCGCTGAACACCGCGGTCAGGCCGTGCCGTTCGGGGCCCGTGTAGTCGTCGCGGTCGATGCCCTGCGAGCCGTCGTTCTCGATGCGCAGCAGGACGAGGGTGGCGTCCGACATGTCCGGGGCCTCGTCGAAGAGCCCCAGTCTGACGTTGGCCCGGCCCAGCCGTACGTCGTCACCGATCGGGTTGTCCATCTGCACGCGGTACCCGATCCTCCCCCACTGCCTTAAGGGCGTGGGAGGTGCCCCCAGCGGCGCGGCACCCTGCGCTCGTACCAGACCATGACCCCGGACGCGACGATACCGAGGACGGCGGTGCCCACCGCCACGAAGTTCTCCGCGCTCAACCACTCCACTGTGGGTGCCCCCGCAACTCCCGCAGTTCGCTCGTACGACCACCGTACGGCCGTGCGAGTGAACCTGAAGGGGCGGTGGGACGAAGTTCTCCGGGCGTTCAACCGGCGTACGCGGGAGGGGACTTCAGGGTGAGACCGACACCGGGGGAACCGTCGGCGCCACGCTGGGTCCGTCGTCGTCCAGGACGGCGTGGAGCGTGCCGCCTGCGCCGATCGCCACCACCAGCGCGACGGCGACGAGGGCGGCGGTGACGGGCCGGCTGCGGTGGGCCGGCTCCCCTTCCTGCTCCGGCCCGTACGGCGTCATGTACGCGCCGGGCGAGGGGCGTTCCCGCGAGTGGCCCTGCTCGGGTTCGGCAGCGGCGTGTTCCTCCGGACCCTCCATCACAGGCCCTCCCCCGAGACCCACACCTGCACGACAACTCCAGTGTCTACGTCCGTCCACCACCCGTCGAGAGCTGGCCGAGAACCTTGGACAGCCGCTCCAGCATCCCGACGACCTCGGCGAGTTCGGCCTCCCCGAAGGCCTCCGCGAGCCGGTCGGCGAAGGCCGCGTGACCAGGGTCGATCCGGCGCACGGCGGCCAGTCCCCGCTCCGTCGGCGCGAGGAGCTTGGCACGGCGATGGGCGGGGTTGGGCCGGTACTCGGCCAGTCCCCGCTCCACCAGCAGATCGGCGATCCGCTGCACGCTCTGCCGGGTGATGCCCATCTCCCGAGCGATCCCGGAGACCGGCAACGGCTCCCCGAGCACCGCGCCGAGCACCTGCCACCAGGCGGCGGTGAGCTCGGCGGGCCCGGCCAACTCCTCGGCCACGCCCAGGAACTGCCCGTTGAGCCGGAACACCCCGAGCGCGCTGCGGCTGAGCAGCTCCTGCCGCTCCTGGCTCATTCCGCGGCCGCCTTCTGCAGTACCGCGTACGCCTCCGGGTCGGAGTCGTGGAACAGCCGGTACCAGGCGTCCAGCACCTCGCCGTCGTACACCCCGAGCAGCCGGAAGATCTCCCGGGCGAACGCGACGGGCTCGGTGGGCCCGGCGGTGATCAGCGGGCCGTCGGTCACGGCGTCCGCATCGACGTACCGCTCGCCGCCGCCGTATCCCGTGGCCGCGAGATAGAAGGACACGGCGCTGGTGTGCCGCCGCCCGTCGAGCAGCCCCTCCCGCGCGAGTCCCGCGGTGGCCCCGCAGATCGCGGCGACGGGCACCCCGGCGTCGAGGAACTCGCGCGCCTTGCGGGCGAAGGGGGCGAGGTCGTTCGTGGTGTCCCAGAGGTCGGCGCCCGGGAGGATCAGCAGGCAGCTCTCGGACGGCCGTACGTCGTCCAGGGCGCACGCGGGCTGCACCCGCAATCCCCCGACGGAGGTCACCGGCTCACCGGACGGACCGACCGTCCGGATCTCGTGGCCGGCGCGGGCGAGGTAGGCCGTGGCGTACCCCGTCTCCCAGTCGGCGTAGGTGTCGTAGACGGCGAGATGCACGGGTTTGGCATTCATGACAACACACTGCCATCTCGACAGCATGCTGTCAATTGCTGGGCGCTGGACAACCTGTCGTGGAAAGCCCCCGACCACAGACAGGATGCCGATACCGCTTCCGTATCGCGGACATTTACGTTCACTCGCATGACCCCTCAGCCGAACCCCGAGGCCGGCGCCGCCGTGAAGGCCGCGGACCGTGCTCATGTGTTCCACTCCTGGTCCGCACAGGAGCTCATCGACCCGCTCGCCGTCGCCGGTGCGGAGGGGGCGTACTTCTGGGACTACGACGGGAACCGCTATCTCGACTTCACCAGCGGGCTCGTCTACGCCAACATCGGCTACCAGCACCCGAAGGTCGTCGCCGCGATACAGGAGCAGGCCGCACGCCTGACCACCTTCGCGCCCGCTTTCGTCATCGAGGCGCGGTCCGAGGCGGCGCGGCTGATCGCCGAGCGGACGCCGGGGGATCTGGACAGGATCTTCTTCACCAACGGTGGGGCGGATGCTGTGGAGCATGCGGTGCGCATGGCTCGGCTGCACACCGGGCGGGCCAAGGTGCTGTCGGCGTACAGGTCGTATCACGGGGGTACGCAGCAGGCCGTCAACATCACCGGTGACCCCCGGCGCTGGGCCTCCGACAGCGCCTCCGCCGGGGTCGTGCACTTCTGGGCGCCCTTCCTGTACCGGTCCCGCTTCTACGCCGAGACCGAGGAGCAGGAGACCGCGCGGGCGCTGGAGCACCTGGAGACGACCATCGCCTTCGAGGGGCCCGCCACCGTCGCCGCGATCATCCTGGAGACGATCCCCGGGACCGCCGGGATCATGATCCCGCCGCCCGGCTATCTCGCCGGGGTCCGTGAGATCTGCGACAAATACGGGATCGTCTTCATCCTGGACGAGGTCATGGCCGGGTTCGGGCGGACCGGTGAGTGGTTCGCCGCCGACCTGTTCGACGTCACCCCCGACCTCATGACCTTCGCCAAGGGCGTCAACAGCGGGTACGTGCCGCTCGGCGGTGTCGCCATCTCCGGAGCCGTCGCGGAGACCTTCGGGAAGCGGCCGTACCCCGGCGGGCTCACCTACTCCGGGCATCCCCTCGCCTGCGCCGCCGCCGTCGCGACGATCAACGTCATGGCGGAGGAGGGCGTCGTCGACAACGCGAAGCACCTCGGTACGGCCGTCCTGGAGCCGGTTCTCCGGGAGCTCGCCGAGCGGCACCCCAGTGTCGGCGAGGTACGCGGCGTGGGCATGTTCTGGGCGCTTGAGCTCGTGCGGAACAAGGAGACCCGCGAGCCGCTGGTGCCCTACAACGCCGCCGGTGAGGCGAACACCCCGATGGCCGCGTTCGGGGCAGCCGCGAAGCAGCAGGGCATCTGGCCGTTCGTCAACATGAACCGGACGCACATCGTCCCTCCATGCAACGTCAGCGAGGCCGAACTCAAAGAAGGGCTGGCCGCGCTGGACACTGCGCTCTCCGTGGCGGACGAATACACGGAGTAAACCCCCCATGCCTTCGAACGCGTAAGGTGGCGTGCTCGTAGACATATGTACGAGCACACCATTTGCACACGCGCGAGGGAGGCGCCCCGACGATGCCCGGCAGCAGCGGCAACGGTGCCGTCACCCGCAGCACGCTGCGGCAGCAGATCGCGGACGCACTGCGCGACGAGGTACTGGCCGGGCGGCTGCAGCCGGGGCAGGAATTCACGGTCAAGGAGATCGCCGAGCAGTACGGCGTCTCCGCGACCCCGGTCCGCGAGGCCCTCGTCGACCTGTCCGCGCAGGGTCTCCTGGAGGCCGACCAGCACCGCGGCTTCCATGTGCACGAGTACTCGCTCGACGACTTCCGCGGCATGATCGAGGCCCGCAGCCTGGTCACGGACGGTATGTTCCAGGCGCTCGAAGCCGGCCACGGCGTCCTGCGGGAGCTGGACGAGCCCCGTACCGCCGCGGCCGTGGCGGGAGTACGGCGGCGCGGCGAGGAGGCCCGGCGGGCCGCCGCCGCGGGCGACCTGACCGTACTGATCGGCTACGACCTGCGTTTCTGGCGCGAACTGAGCATCCTGTTCGGCAACCCCTATCTCGCTGACTTCCTGCACCGGCTACGCGTGCAGACCTGGGTGTGCACGGTCCAGCACCTGCGCCGTCTCACCGATCTGCGCGGCAGCCTGTGGTCCGGGCACACCGAGATCGCCGACGCCTTGTACCAGCGCGACACCAAGACCGCCCGCGAGCTCCTCACCGCCTACAACGGCCACTATCTGACCCTCATCGAGGGCGTCACCGCCGACTGAGCGCTTCCGGCACGGGTAAGGGACCAGCACAACCTGTACCAGGGGCCCCGGCCCGGCACTTGAGCGACTACCCTGCCCTGACCACTGTGTGAAGACATCCGCGCACCGCGAGTATCCGAGGAGCTGTCCTTTGGCCTGTGACCTGTGGCTGGTGCCTCTCGTCGACGTGTTGTGCCACACCCCGGACAACCCGTTCGCCGAGGAACTCGCGCAATACAACAAGGTGCTCGCCGAGGCCGGGCTGCCGCCGGTGCCGGTGTACCAGTACATGCCGGGCCTGTCCGGCGAGGTCGCCCCGGTGGCCGGGTTCGACTACGACGCCCTGCACTTCCTGCGCCGCGCCTATCTGCTCCAGGTCTGCGGACTCCCGGTCACCCCGGTCGACGAACTCGGCGGTGACTACGAACAGTTGCTGGAGATGTTCGAGACGACGGCCCAGCAGTCCCACCTGGTCTGGCACTACGACCACGCGGGCGCGTACGTCCCCGTCGACTTCCCGCACCCGCTGGCCAACGACGAACTCCTCGCGGGCGGCGGCCCGTTGGGCTCCTCGCAGACCCTGCTGCGGGAACTGGAGTTCGTGGCCCCGGTGATCGGCATCGATCCGGCCAATCCCCCGGCGCCCCCGGAACCGCCGCGTGCGCCCACGGAACTGGAGGAGCCGGCCGGCCCCGCGCCGTACGACCCCAGCCCCTTCGCCCGCGAGCGCCATGTCTGGCTGGGGCTGCACGCGGCGGCGACCCGGAGCCTCGCCCAGGGCTCGATGATCATCTTCAGCTGAGGACAGCCGAGATCAGGTGACGGCAGCTGAAGGAAACCGGGGTCAACGCCCCAGCTGGGAGAGGCCTTTCTTGAGGTCCTCGCGGTTCATCACCGGGGTGTAGCTGACCTTGGCGCCCAGGTTCGTGAAGAACGGCTCACTGATCACGGGCATCTGTGAGCTGTCCTCCATCTCGAAGAACAGGAAGGCGGTGCGCTGACCGTTCTCGGTGGTGAAGTAGGCCGCTTCGGGCTTGGTCTGTTCCAGGGACGCCTCGATCAGCTTGGGCAGGGTGCCGTTGCCAATGGCCTCGTTCGCCTTCTCGGTGTCCATGGCCACTTTGAGCAGTACGCGCATCGCACTCACCTTCTCCGGATCGACACACACCGATGCACGTTCCCAGACTATTCCCATATGCGCCTTTTCTCCCGTCCTACTCCGGTGGGAGCAGCCGGACCGCCTCCCTGGGTGCGATGCCCGCCCCGGCCCTCGCACGCACCCTGGAGACATTCCCGAAGGGAGACGGCGATGATCCTGGTGACCGGAGCGACGGGCCATGTGGGCGGAGAGCTGGTACGGCGGCTCGCGGCGGCCGGAGAGCCGGTGCGTGCGATGACCCGGCGCCCGGCGGAAGCCCGGCTGCCCGCGGGTGCGCAGGCGGTGTACGGCGACGCGGCGGACCCGGCGAGCCTGGACGCGGCCTTCGCGGGCGCGGACGGGGTCTTCCTGATGTCGGCGCAGGCGGTGGGCACGGCCCCCGAGCCCACGCACGACCTCGCGCTCGCCGCGGCGGCGGCCCGGGCGGGGGTGCGGCGGGTCGTCAAGTTGTCGACCCTGGACGGCGGAACGGGCAGCGACCCGATCGCGCGCTGGCAGACCACGGCGGAGGCGGCGGTGACCGACCCGGCCCGCGGTTTCGTCTGGACCCTGCTGCGCCCGGGCCGTTTCATGTCCAACGCCCTTCGGTGGACGGGTCAGTTGCGGGCCGGCGACGAGGTGGCGATCCCCTTCGCGGACCGCCCGGCGGCGAGCGTCGACCCGGCCGACCTCGCGGAGATCGCGGCACTGGCCCTGCTGTCGACGGAGCAACACGCGGGTGTTGTCCATGAGTTGAGCGGCCCGCAGTCCCTCACGCCCACCCAGGAGCTGGCGGTCCTCGGCGAGATCCTGGGCCGCGACCTGCGGGTCCGCCCGGTGCCGACGGACGCGGCCCGCGCCGGCATGGCAGGCTACGGCTTCCCGTCGGAGGTGGTCGACGCGATCATGCGGCGCACGCTGGACGGCGACCGGGGCGCGGAGGTGCTGCCGACGGTCGAGAAGGTCCTGGGGCGCCCGGCACGGACGTTCACCCAGTGGGCGCGGGCGCACAGGGACGAGTACTGAGGCCGTAGGTACCTGCCGCGAAGAGGATGAGTACGGCTACTCAGGCGGCCGCCGGCGCTCTCACGGCATCGTGGTGACCACAGCCAGACAACCTCCTGGGAGCTCCCGATGAACCGCTCGCGCTACTTCCTCAACCCGCTGTCCCTCGGCTACCTGCTCGTCGTGGCCGCCGTCGTCGGCTGGGTCGGCGTGGACGCCCTGTTCGTCGAGCACGCGGACGCCAGCCTCGCCGGTGTCTGGGCGTTCCTGGTCACGGCCCCGGCGTCGCTGCTGTTCGTGATGCTGCCGGGCGGTCTGGCCTGGGCCGGGATCGTCGCCGGGGCCGCGGTGAACGCGGCGGTGCTCGGGGCGGCGTACCAGAGCGTCACCGGCCGCCGCCTGCGCCCCACGGTCTGAAGTCCCGCGCCCCGGTGGCCGCCCGGCACTCAACTGCCGGGCGGCCACCGGGGTTCTGCGTGCCACTTCCGTTCAGGACGCGCCGACGGTCGGGGCCGTCCGGGGGTGGCGGGCGGGGTCGGCTTGGTGCCGCACTTGAGCGCGGACTCCATCGCCGCGGCCGACACCGGCCCGTACGGCCATCGACCGTGAATACTCCGATGGACGACGGACGACGGACGACGGACGACGGACGATGGACGATGGACGTCCGGTACCGGTACCGCCGTCAGACCGCCAGGGCAGGGTCGGCCGGGGCCCGGCGGCGGGTGAACAGTGTCCAGGCTGTGGCGGTCACCGCGGTCACCGCGAGAGCGATCAGCAGCACCGTCGTGTGGGATCCGGCGCTGTCGGCGGCGCGGGCCACCGGGTTGGGCAGGCCCAGGCGGTCGACGAGCCAGCCGAGAGCGGCCGTGCCGGTAAGCACCGCGCCGGTGAGCCGCAGTACGGGCTGGACGCGCAGGCGGGCGAGGACCAGCAGCGACGGCAGGGCGAGGCAGACCAGCAGCAACTGGACCAGTTCGATGCCGAGGTTGAAGCCGAGGAGGCTGGTCACCAACTGGCCCGTGGTCAGCTGCATCTCGGCGAGCACGAAGGAGAACGCCATGCCGTGGCCGAGCCCGAACACCCCGGCCACCAGCGCCTCCTTGCCCGGGAAGAGGGGCTTGACGGCGTGGATCGCGCCGACCAGGATGCTGGCCGCGATGAACGCCTCGACCGGCCGGCCGGGGATGTCCAGGTGGCCCAGCGCGGTCGCGGCCAGCGCGACGGAGTGCCCGGCGGTGAAGGCCAGCGTGATCCGGCCGATGCGGGCCAGTGCTTTTCTGGGGCCCACCAGACCGTTCCAGCGCCCTCCGCTCGCCGCGAGGGGGGCGGGCAGCAGCAGAATGAGCAGGAACAGCAGATGGTCGGTGCCGGTGAGGATGTGGTCGCCGCCGAGTTTCAGCATGGCGACGAAGCCGCGCCAGGCGCTGCCCGCGCCGAGGTCGACCTTGAGCGCCGGGACCTTCATGGTCCGGGTGTCGATGCGGATCGTGCCGACCTGGGTGGCGCCCTCGCCGCCGACCTGACCGGCCGCCCAGTCCTGACGGACCGTCACCAGAACGGTGTGCGTGACCACTTGGTGGACGATGACGTCGTAGCCGAAGGTGAAGTGCCGTACGTCGGTGCCGGCCGGCGGGGTGAGCACGGCCCGGGCGACCAGCTCGCGGTACTCACCCGTGTCGGTCTGGGTGGCCCGGCTCAGGGTGGGGCGCCCGACGGTGACCTGCCAGGTCTGGCCGTCGGTGGCGGTCGGGAAGATGTGCGCGACCAGGTAGGCGCGGATCGGCCCGGTCCGGTCGCTCAGCGTCTTCTCGGACACGTCGATCCCGCTGGCCCGGGTGAACTCGTCGACGGGGATCTCCAGACGGGCGGAGACCGTGTGCTCGTACACGTCGAGCTGGACCACCGAGTGCGGCATCGGATGCGCGGCGGCCGGCGACGCCCCCAGGAGGAGCGTCGCCGGTATCGCGATCGCGATCCCGGCAACCCAGCGCAGCGCTGTGGTCAGCCAGTTTCGCGGTCCGGTCATGAGAAGGAGAACTCGCTGCCGTAGTCGCGGGTGTGGTCGCGGTACACGCTGTGGTAGTGGATCTTGTCGCGGTACACCACGCCGGTCTGGCAGATGAACTCGACCCACACGCTGGGACCGTCGATCCGGACGTAGTCGCCGTTGGTGTCCAGGCCGGTGCCGCCGGAGTAGCTGATGTAGGTGTTCTTCAGCTCCTTGGCGTACGTCTTCATCAGCTGCTTCGCGGTGGCGTCGTCCACGTCCGCGACCCAGGGGTGGATGGCCGCGAGGACCAGCTTCTGCTGCTTGGGGGAGAGCTCGCTGACCTTCAGGCCCTCCTTGGTCGCCGGGAACTCGCCGTCGGAGCCCGGGCCGAGGAGCACGTCACCGAAGGACTCGGACAGCTTGGCCGCGGCCAGCTGCTCGGTGGTCAGGCTGCCGGTCAGCTTGACCAGGCCGTCGCGGAACTCCGCCATCGGCTCGTACGTCGTGCCGTCGTCCGCGGTCCAGCTGGTGGGCTCGACGCCGGTGAAGAACGGGCTGGCCCCGGCGACCTTGCCGTTCTTGTACGTGATGTTCACGGCGAGGTGGTGGCCGCCGAAGTGCAGCTGCCAGGTGCCGGTGGCCGAGGGGGTGCCGAGGAACGCCATGAAGTAGATGCCGCTGCCGTACCCGCCACCGGCCGGGCCGCCGCCGGTGCCGCCGGAGGGCGGGGCGCCCGTCGGGACGCCGGTCGGGGCGTCGGTGGCCGTCGAGCTCGCGGTCGCGGACGGGTCCGCCGAGGCGGTGGCCGTGGGGGCGTCCGTCGGGGCGGCGGAGGAGGAGCCGGTGCTCTGCGCGGAGGCGAGCACGTCGTCGGCCTTGAGGGTCTGCATGACGTGCTCGTAGCCGGTGTCCTTGCCGGACCCCAGGGCCACCTTCAACACGTTCTCAAGGGCGCTGAGCTGGTCGTCGGACAGCGAGCCGGCCTGGATGCCGGGACGGCAGGAGGAGCCGCACGGCAGGTTCGACCAGGCGGTCGCGTTCGCCTGGGAGAAGTCCAGGACGGTCTCCGCCTGCTGGTCGGCGTCCAGCGTGTTGAGGAACGCGTTGGCGGCGCTGACCACGGCCCCGACGCCGGCCGCCTTCTTGTTGACCGGGTACTGGTGGGCCGAGGCCGACTTCTGCGCGCCCGAGGTCGTCGCGGCGTTCGCCGCCACGAATCCACCGCCGACGAGGACGACACCGGCGGCCACGCCGGCCACGCCTCGCCAGGTCCGCCGCTTACGCGCCTGACTGGTTCTTTCCCTACTCACGAACACTCCCTGAGGACGAAGGCTGGGATGGACGCGCGCGCTGCATGAGGAGGACTATCAGCAAAATCGTTGACAGCTCAATGCGCACGCGTCCGGGCCACGCCCCTTTTGGGAGGTGTGCGACGCATATTCAAGAAATAAGCATGGCTTGTTGACAGGTTTCGCTTATCGCGACTTCAGTTGGCGAAACTTCAACGTCTTCACGAGAAGACCGCTCAATTTCCTGGCATGATCCCTGATCATGAGAGGTTCCCGGGCGGCACGGTGGGCGACGACCGCCACGGTGCCGGTGCTCGCCCTGCTGTGGCTGGCCTTCGGGCCGGGCGTCCTGGAGAAGTCCGGCGTCGGCGTGACCGACGAGGTACCGGGCTCGAAGACCTTCGCCGGCGCGTGGACGAGCGTCCTGGACGAGGACAGCCCGCTGTTCACCGTCCGCCTCGACGTACTGCCCGGCGCCCGGACCGGCGAACGGGGTGCCACGGTCCTCTCGGCCACCCGGGACACGATCTGTTCGGGCAGCGCCACGGTGACATCGCGGTCCGCCGACACCCTGACGCTCGGCGGGTTCGACATGCGGCGCATCGGACCGGGCGTCACGCAGGGGACGTACGACTGCGGGCTGCCCGCCACGATGAAACTGGTGGCGGACGAGTCTAACGGCGGGATCCTGTGGGAGCCGAAGCCCCGCACCTCGGTACAGGTCGACCGCGCGGTGGCCGCCTCCGCCCAGGTGCCCGAGGTCTTCCTGGGCGACTGGTACGACGCCCGCGGCATCCTCCAGCTCACCGTCCGCCCCGGCGGCGCGGGCTCCCTCGCCGTGCACGCCGTCGACGAACGCGAGGGACGTCACTGCGTGTGGGAGGGCGCCCTGCTGGACGTCCTCCCGGCCACGATCGTCACGAGCGGAGCACATGTGGTCCGGGAGGAGTCCGACGAGGAGTGCCGGTCCGCGGGGGTGTCGTACCGCTACGACCTCCGCGGCGCCGGCGACTCGGCACGGCTCATCCAGCGCTCCGACGCGCGGTCCGGCGCGCTGGAGTTGCGGAGGAAGCCGTGAACGGCGGTCCTACAGGAACGAGTTGATCTCGATCGTCTCGTCCCGGCCCGGGCCCACGCCGATCGCGGAGATCGGGGCGCCGGACATCTCCTCCAGCGCCTTGACGTAGTCCTGGGCGTTCTTCGGGAGGTCGGCGAAGGTCTTGGCCTTCGTGATGTCCTCGCTCCAGCCGGGGAGGTTCTCGTAGACCGGCTTCGCGTGGTGGAAGTCGGTCTGGGAGTACGGGAGTTCCTCGACGCGCCTGCCGTCGATCTCGTAGGCCACACAGACCGGGATCTGCTCCCAGCCGGTGAGGACGTCGAGCTTGGTGAGGAAGAAGTCGGTGAGGCCGTTGACACGGGTCGCGTAGCGGGCGATCACCGCGTCGAACCAGCCGCAGCGACGGTCACGGCCGGTCGTCACACCCCGCTCACCACCGATGCGGCGCAGCGCCTCGCCGTCCTCGTCGAACAGCTCGGTCGGGAACGGGCCCGAGCCGACACGGGTGGTGTAGGCCTTGAGGATGCCGATGACCCGGCTGATCTTCGTCGGACCGACACCGGCGCCGGTGCAGGCACCGCCCGCGGTGGGGTTGGACGAGGTGACGAACGGATACGTGCCGTGGTCGATGTCCAGGAGCGTGCCCTGGCCGCCCTCGAACAGCACGACCTTGTCCTGCTCCAGGGCCTGGTTCAGGACCAGGACCGTGTCGGCGACGTACGGCTTCAGCCTGTCGGCGTAGCCCAGCAGTTCCTCGACGACCTGCTCCACCTCGATGGCGCGGCGGTTGAAGACCTTGGTCAGGAGCTGGTTCTTGCCGTCGAGGGCCGCCTCGACCTTCTGGGTCAGGATCGACTCGTCGTACAGGTCCTGGATCCGGATGCCGACGCGGTTGATCTTGTCCGCGTACGTCGGTCCGATGCCGCGCCCGGTTGTGCCGATCTTGCGCTTTCCGAGGAAGCGTTCCGTCACCTTGTCGACGGTGACGTTGTAGGGCGTGATGACGTGGGCGTTACCGCTGATCAGGAGCTTGGAGGTGTCGACGCCGCGGTCGTTCAGTCCGTTCAGCTCGGAGAACAGGACCGACGGATCGACGACGACACCGTTGCCGATGACCGGGGTGCACCCCGGAGACAGGATTCCGGAAGGGAGGAGGTGGAGGGCGTACTTCTGATCGCCCACGACTACCGTGTGGCCGGCGTTGTTGCCGCCCTGGTAGCGCACCACATAGTCCACCGAGCCACCGAGCAGGTCGGTCGCCTTTCCCTTGCCTTCGTCACCCCACTGAGCACCGAGCAGCACAAGTGCGGGCACGCGCGTACACCCCTTCCGGGCGGGGCATGTCCAAGGTCAGGGGTGTACGCGTACGGTATGCCGTCGCGTGCACCAACGGCCGTCGTCGGCCGCTGCCCGTCGGACCCGGATGCCCCGGAATAGACGAAGCCCCTGGCGCAATAGCGCAAGGGGCTCTTGCACAAAGATGCTACCCGAGGAAGCGAGGCATGGCCGAGGTGGCGACTTCCGCGACTTCCGATCAGCTGCTCGTGGTGATCGATCCGGTCGCCCGGCAGACGGACGGCGAGTCCGTACGGATCGTGAAAGACGTGCTCAGCGCGGGTGCGGCGACGAAGGTGTGTCTGCCGGAGGGGCCCGAGGAATTCGCCCGGGCACTGGCCCGGCGGGGCTCGCGGCGGCCGGTGGTGGTCGGTGACGACCGGGCGCTGATGCGGGCGGTGGTGCAGTTGCACCGGCAGCGGGAGCTGGCCGAATGTGTGCTGTCGGTGGTGCCGGTGGGCCCCGTCCTGGGCATCGCCCACGCGCTGGGGGTGCCGACGGGGGCGGTGGCTGCCGCGCGGGCCGTCCTGGACGGGGCCGAGCGGCGCCTCGACATGCTGGTGGACGACAGCGACGGGGTGGTGCTGGGCGCGCTGCGGATTCCGCCGCTCCGCGCGCACCAGGACCCGGTGGAGGCGGGCCGGCCCTGGCTGCGGACCTGCCAGTCCTTGGTACGGACCCTGGTGCCGGCCCGTCCCGCCCGGGACACCTCGCCTCCGGTCCCCCGCCCCTCCCGCCTGCGCATCGAGGTCGACGGCGTCACGCTGGTGGACCTGGACCAGCCCCTGGAGGCGGTCTCGGTGACCCCGGGCTCCGGCGCGGGCCTGGCCTCGGTGGAGATACGCCCGCTGTCGGTGGGCGCGGAGGCGTCCCCCCTGCTGGCCTCCGGCAGGACGGTGACCGTCACCGGCGCGGACTTCCGGTACCGCGCGGACACGGGGGTGGCGGGGCCGGTACGGAGGCGGACGTGGACGGTGCGGGAGGGGGCACTGCGACTCACGTTGCCGAGGGGTGGCCCCCGAGCGTGACCAGGGGAAGTGACCGGGCGCGGGAGCGGGCGGCGGCATGGGGAGGTGAACGGCCGGGTAGATCCTCGTCCCGACCGCACAGGCCGCACAGGCCGAACACCCGGGAGCCGTCGTTGAGCGAGAGAACCAAGAACATTCTCATCTTCATGACCATCGCCGTCGTGAGCATCACGCTCATGGCGATCGCCGTGCACTACCTCGGCGACAGCACCGGCCCCGTCTGCGGCACCGGCCAGGACAAAGGGCCCTGCTGATCCGTCCCGGCCCCACGCGCTCACCCTTCCAGCGACGAAGGCCCGTCCGACTCGTCCTTGAGCGCCACGCCGGTCAGCCCCAGGGAGGCGGCCCTCCCCATCAGCTCCGCCAACTTCCCCGCCGCCGCCTCGTACGACAGACCCAGCGGCGGCCGGATGTTGGACAGGCAGTTCCGGTCGGCGTCCGTCGTCCCGCCCGGCCTGGGCCCGTACGTCAGGTACGCGCCCAGTGAGTCCGCCGCCGACATCCCGGGCCGCTCCCCGATGAGTACGACGACCATCGCCGCCCCCATCGCCGTCGCCACCTCGTCTCCCAACGCCACCCGGGCCTGCTCGGCCAGCACCACCGGGGCCACCCGCCGGCCGCCCGGCAGTCGCGCGGCCGTCTCCCTCACCACGGCCGCCGCGTGCTCGTGCACGGCCCGGCTGGAGAGCCCGTCCGCGACGACGAACACCACGTCCCACTCCCCCACGGGCAGATGAGCCCGGTCCGTGGGGTCGAGGCGACGGCCGAGGTCGGGCCGCTGGAGGTACGTGAGGCGGTCGGGCGCGGCACTGCGGACCCGTACCGTTGGCATCCCGGTCAGCCCGGCGGCGACCAGGTCCGGGGCGAAGGGCGAGTGCACGGCGTCCCGGGCGGCCGCGTGGGCGGCCTGGAGTTCGAGACGGTGCCGGGTGGGGAGGGCGGAGCCGGCCCGGCCCAGGCCGATGCGGGCCTGAGTGCGATGCCGGAGCGCCGACCACAACTCACTTGTCTGTACGGCCACTTCACTCATGCCGCGAGCTCCTTTCCGATCGCCGTCAGCGGATGCGAGGCCACTTCGCGGATCCCGCCCTGTTCGTCCAGCAGGCCGATGGAGTCCAGCCACGCCTCGAATTCCGGCGCCGGGCGCAGCCCGAGCACCTCGCGCAGGTACAACGCGTCGTGGTACGAGGCGGACTGGTAGTTGAGCATGATGTCGTCGCCGCCCGGCGTGCAGATCACGAAGGACGCGCCGGCCACGCCGAGCATGGTCAGCATGGTGGCGATGTCGTCGTCATCGGCGTCCGCGTGGTTGGTGTAGCAGATGTCCAACCCCATGGGCAGGCCGAGGAGTTTGCCGCAGAAGTGGTCCTCCAGGGCGGCCCGCAGGATCTGCCGGCCGTCGTAGAGGTACTCCGGGCCGATGAAGCCGACGACCGTGTTGACCAGCAGCGGGTCGTAGCGCCGGGCCACCGCGTACGCCCGTGCCTCCACCGTCTGCTGGTCGACACCGTGGTGCGCGTCCGCCGAGAGCGCGCTGCCCTGCCCGGTCTCGAAGTACATGACGTTCCGTCCGACCGTGCCCCGGTCGAGCTCGAGTGCCGCCTCGTAGGCCTCGTCGAGCAGCCCGAGCGTCACCCCGAAGGACGCGTTCGCGGCCTGGGTCCCCGCGATCGACTGGAAGACCAGGTCCACCGGGGCGCCCCGGGACATCAGGTCCACGCTGGTCGTGACATGGCACAGCACGCAGGACTGCGTGGGGATCGCGTACCGCCGGATCACTCCGTCGAGCAGTTCCAGCAGGTCCCGTACGGCCCTGGGGCTGTCCGTGGCCGGGTTGATGCCGATCACCGCGTCGCCGGAGCCCAGCAGCAGTCCGTCGAGCAGGGCCGCGGCCACGCCCGCCGGGTCGTCGGTCGGGTGGTTGGGCTGGAGCCGGGTCGCCAGCCGACCGGGCAGCCCGATCGTTGAGCGGAACGCGGTGACCACGCGCACCTTGCGGGCCACGGCGACCAGATCCGCGTTGCCCATCAGTTTGGAGACCGCGGCGACCATCTCGGGCGTGAGGCCGGGCGACACGGCGGCCAGCTGTTCCGGGGAAGCCGCCTGCGACAGCAGCCACTCCCGGAACCCGCCGACCGTCATCGAAGCCACCGGCGCGAACGCCGCCGCGTCGTGGGTGTCGAGGATCAGCCGGGTCACGTCGTCGGTCTCGTACGGGATCAGCGGCTCGGCGAGGAAGTCCGCGAGCGGCACCTCCGCCAGCGCCCAGCGCGCGGCCACCCGCTCCCGTTCGGAGCCGGCCGCGAGTCCCGCCAGCCGGTCTCCGGAGCGCTCGGGGCTCGCGGCGGCGAGCAGTCGGGCGAGGGTGTCGAAGCGGTAGCGGTGACCGCCGAGAACGGACGTGTAGCTCATGCCGACGACGCTACGAGCCCCATATTGCCGCCAGATTTCTAAAGGTCTGGTTGACAAACATTTAACGCCCCGAGACCCTTGCTCGACTCATTCGAGCTACAGAGTTCCGATTCGGCACGCAGTGGACGGGCAAGGAGAGGGGCCACCCGATGGCAGTGGACGAGTCAGCCGCCCCGGCGGCGAAGACGGATGGAGACGGCCCGGTTCACCGGCTGAAACCCAACGCCGTGGGCCTGTTGGGCGTGGTCTTCATGGCCGTGGCGACCGCCGCTCCGATCACCGCGATGACGGGCAACGTGCCCTTCATGGTGTCCGCGGGCAACGGCATCGGCGCCCCGGCGAGCTATCTCGTCGCAATGGTCGTCCTGGCAATCTTTTCCGTCGGCTTCACCTCGATGGCGAAGCACATCACCTCGACGGGCGCCTTCTACGGCTTCATCTCCTACGGCCTCGGCCGCACCGCGGGCCTCGCGTCGGGCCTGCTCGCCACCTTCGCGTACGTCGTCTTCGAGCCGGCGCTCATCGGCATCTTCTCGACGTTCGCGACGGAGACGCTGAAGGACCAGACCGGCCTCGACATCCCGTGGTGGGCGTTCGCGGTGCTGATGCTCGCCGTCAACGCGATGGGCACCTGGTTCGGCATCTCGGTCGCCGAGAAGCTCCTCGTCGTCCTCCTCGCGACCGAGGTGACGATCCTCGCGGCCATGGCGGTCTCGGTCGCCTTCCACGGGGGCGGCCCGAACGGCTTCAGCCTCGACCCGGTCAACCCGGTCAACGCCTTCAAGGGCACGTCCGCCGGTCTCGGCCTCTTCTTCGCCTTCTGGTCGTGGGTCGGCTTCGAGTCCACGGCGATGTACGGCGAGGAGTCCCGCAACCCGAAGAAGATCATCCCCAAGGCGACGATGATCTCCGTCCTGGGCGTCGGCGTCTTCTACGTCTTCGTCTCCTGGATGGCCATCTCGGGCACCGGCGAGTCGAACGCCGTCAAGGTCGCCACCGACAACCCCCTCCAGCTCTTCTTCGGGCCCACCGAGCAGTACGTCGGCCACTGGGCCGTCGACGTCATGCAGTGGCTGATGATCACCGGCTCGCTGGCCTGCGGCATGGCCTTCCACAACTGCGCCGCCCGCTATATGTACGCGCTGGGCCGCGAGGGCGTCCTGCCGGTGCTGAAGAACACGGTCGGCCGCACCCACGCCCGGCACGGCTCCCCGCACATCGCGGGCCTGGTGCAGACGGTCGTGACGGCCGTACTCCTGCTGGCGTTCTGGGCCGCCGGCAAGGACCCGTACTCCGGCACCTACGTCCTGCTCGCCATCCTCGGCACCATGGCGATCCTGATCGTCCAGGCCGTGTGCTCCTTCGCGGTACTGGTCTACTTCCGCACGCACCACCCCGAGAGCCGCCACTGGTTCCGCACCCTCACGGCGCCGCTGGTCGGCGGTGTCGCGATGCTCGCGGTGGTCGTCCTCCTTGTCTCCAACATGGGCGCGGCGGCCGGCACCGAGTCCGGCTCCCTGGTCCTGAAGGCCACGCCGTGGCTGGTGGCGGCGGTCGCGGCACTGGGCATCGGGTACGCGCAGTACCTGAAGCGGCGCTCGCCGGAGCGGTATCTGCTGCTGGGGCGGACGGTGCTGGAGGAGACGAAGGAGCGGTAGGTCCTAGTCGCCGAACAGCTGTTGGCGGTGCGCCCGCCACCGCTCCATCATGGCCGCGACCTCGCCTTCGACGAACTCGAAGAAGGCGAGCGTCTCGGCCATACGGCGTCCCGCCGGGGTGTCGGCTCCGAGACTGCTGACACCCTCGCGCAGGGCGCCCTCCCACCGCTTGATGAGGGCCTCGCGGTTGGTCAGGGCCTCGTACCACTGGTCGCCGTGCACCCGGTAGCGCTCCCGGCGTGAACCGGGCTCCCGCTCGCGCGAGACCATGTGCGTCTGGGCGAGGTAACGCACCGCCCCGGAGACCGCGGCCGGACTGATCCGGAGCTGCTCCCCCAGTTCGGCGGAGCTCATCGTGCCCTCGTCTGAGGACAGGAGCGCGGCGAAGACCCGGGCCGGCATGCGTTGCATCCCGGCCTCGACGAGTTGGGCCGCGAAGCTCTCCACGAACTTCGAGACCGCCTCCTGGTCACGCCCCACCGCATCCGTCATGGTCACCACCCTAACGGGGCTTTATACGCTTCCTTAACTTCACAAATTTCTGAAAGAAGCGTACGTTCTGAACCATGACGAAGGCAATCACGGTCTCCGGCCTCCACAAGGCGTTCGGCGCCACCCACGCCCTCGACGGCCTCGACCTGGAGGTGACCACCGGCGAGGTGCACGGCTTCCTCGGCCCCAACGGCGCCGGCAAGTCCACCACCATCCGCGTCCTGCTCGGCCTGCTCCGCGCCGACTCCGGCGCCGCACAGGTACTCGGCCGCGACCCGTGGGCGGACGCGGTCGAGGTGCACCGCCGGATCGCCTATGTCCCGGGGGACGTGACGCTGTGGCGGAACCTGTCGGGAGGCGAGGTCATCGACCTGTACGGCCGTCTCCGCGGCGGCCTCGACCGGGCGCGCCGCGCCTCCCTGATCGAACGCTTCGAGCTCGACCCCACCAAAAAGGGCCGCACCTACTCGAAGGGCAACCGCCAGAAGGTCGCCCTGGTCGCCGCGTTCGCCTCGGACGTGGACCTGCTGATCCTGGACGAGCCGACGTCGGGCCTCGACCCGCTGATGGAGGAGGTCTTCCAGCGCTGTGTCGAGGAGGAGAAGGAGCGCGGCCGAACGGTCCTGCTCTCCTCCCACATCCTCAGCGAGGTCGAGGAGTTGTGCGACCGGGTGAGCATCATCCGCAGGGGCCGTACGGTCGAGACCGGCTCACTCGCCGACCTGCGCCACCTCACCCGCACCAGCGTCACGGCCGAACTCGCGGGCGCCCCCAACGGGTTGGCGCGTCTGCCCGGTGTGCACGACCTCGACGTACAGGGCCGCCGGGTCCGGCTCCAGGTCGACACCGACAAACTCGACGCCGTACTGCGGTCGTTGACCGAATCGGGCGTGCGCTCGCTGACCTCGACACCGCCGACGCTGGAGGAACTGTTCCTGCGCCACTACCAGGACGAGGCGGCGGCGTCATGACCTCCCTGGCGGGCACCGGTGTGCTGCTGCGCTTCAACCTGCGCCGCGACCGGCTGATGATCCCGGTGTGGGTGGCGGTGAACGCCCTGATGGTCCTGTCCATGCCGAACACCCTCAAAGGCCTGTACGGCACCGAGGCCGAGCGCACCGACCTGTTGCACCAGGTCGCCACCAACGCCTCCTTCCGCGCGCTGATCGGACCCGTCTTCGGTGACTCCCTCGGCGCCCTCACCGCCTGGCGCGTCGGCGTCTACGCGGGGGCGCTCGCCGCGGTGACGAGTCTGCTGGTCGTCGTGCGGCACACCCGTGACGAGGAGGAGAGCGGCCGGCACGAGCTGATCGCCTCCGGCGCGGTGGGCCGCCGCGCCTCGCTGACGGCGGCGCTGCTGGCGGCGGGCGTCGCGAACAGTGTGCTGGCGTTGCTGGTGACGGCGGGGCTGGCGGGCCAGGGAGTCGCGGGCGCGCTGGCGTTCGGCCTGGGGCTCGGCGCCGTAGGGATGCTCTTCGCCACGATGGCGGCGATCGTCGCGCAGCTCACGGAGAGCGCGCGGCTGACGCGGGGGCTGACGGCGGGGGTGCTGGGCGCGGCCTTCGTACTCCGCGCGGCGGGCGACTCGGTGACGGCTGATGGTTCGTCGGTCCTGACGTGGCTGTCGCCGCTGGGCTGGCTGTCGCAGCTGCGTCCCTTCGCGGGCGAACGCTGGTGGGTGCTGCTGCTGTTCGCCGCGGCGATCGCGGGCCAGGGTGTGCTGGCGTACGTGCTCGCGGGCCGCCGGGACGTGGGCATGAGCTTCGTGCCGACCCGCCCGGGACCTTCTTTCGGCCGCCTGGGCACGGCGGGCGCGCTGGCCTGGCGGCTCCAGCGGGGCAGTGTGCTCGGCTGGTCGGTCGCCTTCTTCGTCGTGGGGGTGGTGTACGGCGGGCTGACGGACGGCGTGGCCGACCTGGTCGGCGACAACGAGAACACCCGGGAGATCTTCGAGCGGATGGGCGGCCAGAGCGGTCTGACGGACGCGTTCCTGGCTTCGATGATCGCCATGATGGGCCTGATCGCGGCGCTGTACGTGGTCGGTTCGGTGCTCCGGCTGCACGGCGAGGAGACCTCGGGCCGCGCGGAACCCCTGCTCGCGAACGCGGTGAGCCGTCCGGCCTGGGCCGTCGGCCACCTGCTCATCGCCTTCGGCGGCGCGGCAGTCATCATGCTGCTCACCGGGCTGGGCTTCGCCGTCGGCTACGGCAGACAGGCCGCCCCGATCCTGGGCGCGTGCCTGGTACAGCTCCCGGCGGTGTGGGTGATCGGCGGTCTCGCGGTCCTGCTGTACGGGGTGGTGCCGCGGGCGGCTCCGGCGGCGTGGGGTGTCGCGTGCGCGGTGCTCCTGATCGGCTGGGTCGGCCCGGCGCTGGACGCTCCGCGGGCGGTACTGGATGTGTCGCCGTTCGGGCATCTGCCGAATTTGCCTGGTGGGGAGATGAGTTGGGGGCCGGTACTGCTCCTGACCGGACTGGCGGCGGCCCTCGTCGCCGTAGGCCTGGCGGGTCTGCGGCGCCGCGACCTGACGACGTGAACCACTGACGGCCGGAGTTCGTCCCTCCAGGTATGGGACGACGGAGCGTGGACGGAGTGACCTGCGGGGGCTGCGCGCTGTCGGCGGTGGGGGCGACCGCGGCCCCCCTGCTGTGGCTGTCCACGACCCGCACCCAGCGCCACCTGGGCGGCGGCTTCGAGAACGAGGGCATGGACTTCAGCGTCCTGCTCACGGAACTGCCGTTCGTGGTGCTGGGGGGAGCCTTTCTGCCGCTCCTCGTCTTCACCCTGTTGGTGCGGTGGGCGGACCGGCGGCGGGGGTGCGACGGCGCCTGACGACGCGAGGCCGGGCGTCAGCCGACGTACTGTTTGAGCTTCTCCGTGTCGAGTTCGATACCGAGGGGGGCGGGGAGCAGCAGCTGCACGCCGAAAGGCACAGTGCGGCTGTCGCGGTATCCGACACCCGGATCCGGGTCGCTGTACAGCTTTACCGTGCAGGCATCGCGGTCGATCAACAGGTAGAACGGGATGCCTGCGGCGCCGTACGCGACCGGCTTCTCCCGCCGGTCACGCCGGTCGGTGTCGGAGTCGTACGACGTGACCTCGACGACCATGAGCGCGCCGCTCGGATCGGCCCATTCACCGTGCCCCGCGAAGTGCTCCTCCGGTACGAGCACGGCGTCGGGGCGTGCCCTGCCGTCACGGTATTTCTCCACTCGCAGCCCCCGGCCCTGGTAGAGATCGAGATCGGGCCGGACCTGCATACAGCGCTTGCTCAGCCACACGACAATCGTGTTCTGGTCCCCGTCGGCCACCTTCTTGACCCCGATCCGTCCGTTGATGAACTCGAACCTGACGGCGTCATCGGTCTCCCTGGCCGCGAAGGCGGCGATCCTCTCGAACTCCTCCACCGACATCTGCGACGTCTGCACTGTGCGCTCTGCCATCACGGTCAGGGTGCACCCCCTCTCAGGCTGCGGCCAGTGTGGCGAGCCCCGGACGAAACGCACGCCTGATCACCTGGTGACCAGCCGAACGAGTGATCACATCACCTCGACGCCCAGCCCCTCCAGCCCCCGGATCACGAAGTTCGGCTTGCGCTGTGGCTCGGACGCCAGGGCCAGTGTCGGGGCCTTCTCCAGTACGGCCGTCATGGAGGCGGCGAGTTCGATACGGGCCAGGGGGGCGCCGATGCAGTAGTGGATGCCGGCGCTGAAGGAGATGTGCGGGTTGTCCGTGCGGGTGAGGTCGAGGTGCTCGGGGTTCTCGAACACCTCCGGGTCGTGGTTGGCGGAGCCGAAGAGCATGGCAATCTCGGCGCCCCTCGGGACGGTCGTGCCGTCGATCTCGATCTCGTCCAGGACCCAGCGTTCGAAGAGCTGGAGCGGGGTGTCGTAGCGCATGAGCTCCTCGACGGCGCGGGGCACCAGGGAGTGGTCCGCGCGCAGCGCGGCCAGCTGCTCCGGATTGCGGAACAGGGCGTACCAGCCGTTGACCGTGGCGTTCACGGTGGCCTCGTGGCCCGCGTTGAGCAGCAGGACGCAGGTGGAGATCATCTCCTGCTCGGTGAGCCGGTCGCCCTCGTCGTACGCGGCGATGAGCCCCGAGATGAGATCGTCGCCGGGCTGCTTGCGCCGCTCGGCGATGAGGTCGCGCAGGTAGTCGGAGAACTCGACGGACGCCCGTACGGCTCTTTCGGCCACGTCCTCCGGCGGGTTGAGCTCGTACATCCCGCAGATGTCGGCCGACCAGGGCCTGAGCGGAGCCCGGTCCGCCTCCGGAATCCCCAGCATCTCGGCGATCACCGCGACGGGGAGGGGCTCGGCCACGTCGGTGAGCAGATCACCGCCGCCCTCCGCGACGAGCCGGTCCACCAGCTCACCGGCCAGCTTGGTCACGTACGGCTTGAGCCGCTCGACCGTGCGCGGGGTGAACGCCTTCGACACCAGACGCCGGATCCGGGTGTGGTCCGGTGGCTCCAGGTCGAGCATCCCGTGGTCGTTGAGCGTGTGGAACGGCTCGTGCGCGGCGGGCGGCGCGGTCCGCCCGAAGTCCTCGTGCGTGAACCGGTGCTGATACGTCCGCCCGAGCCTGCGGTCCCTGAGCAGCGCGGAGACGTCCGCATGGTGCGGTACGAGCCACTGGTCCGTCGGCTCGAAGTAGTGCACACGGCCCTTGGCACGCAGCTCGGCGTAGGCGGGGTAGGGGTCGGCGAGAAACGCCGGGTCCCAGGGATCGAAGGCTGCCATGCGGGGACGCTAGCCGCTGATACGGGCGTCTGACCAGGGGTGTTCCTTCAGGTGCTCGACGAGCGCGGCGAAGGAGGCCGTCGGGAAGGAGAGGGTGGCTCGGGTGGGGGCCTTGGAGTCGCGGACGGCTATGCGGGTGGGGAGGGGGGCGATCTTCAACTTGGGCACAGGACCTCCCAGGTACATCATTGACGCACCGGTACCACCGAAGCCGTCCTGGTCGATGGGGATGACACGGACGGTGGGCCCCGCCGCCCTACGAGTGCACTGGTCGCCCCCGGGAACACTCCGCCTCGGCGCGTGGGACGCGGACCCCGAGCCACCCGAGTCACCCAAGTCACCGAGGCCCCTGACCCACCTCACCGAGAACGGCCGCGGCCTCGCCCTGGTCCGCGCCTGCGCCGACGTATGGGGCTGGCAGCCGCTGTCCAGAGACGGCAACGACGGCAAGTACGTCTGGTGCGAACTGGCCGCGGCATGAGCCGGCCGCGACGAACGCGGTACGCGAGCCGGAGCCGGTGGAGGAACCGTCCGGGTACGGTGAAAGCGCCACTGCGAAAGGGAGCCGAGCGCCATGACCACCCGCCCGGCGGGGTCCGGCCAACCCCACCTCCCCCCCATGCGCACCATCGGGGAGCTTCGTGCCGCCCTGACCATGGGCTACGGCTTCCCCGGCGACGCCGACGACTTCGAGGCCGAGCTGGCCCGTGAGATCAACCACGCCGATCCGGCGGACCTCTCCGGGGTCGTCCGCCTCGTCGAGGAGTTCCGCGGCCGGGTCGCCGCCCGTCAGGATCCCGACTTCGACTCGGCCGTCGCCGCGGCCGTCGCCGCGGCCGTCGCCGAAATCCGCACGGCCCGGGGCAACGATCGGTGAACGACGACCAGCAGACGGTCGTCGCCGAGATCACTCGCGAGGCCCGCACCCGCTGCCTCGGCCTCGGCCTCGGACACGGAACGCTCGAAGCCGTCGAAACCCTCCGAGCCGAACTCGAAAAGAACCCGACACTCGGCCGACGAGCACAGAGTGCCGTCGGAGACCTGAAGGTCTATACGACGCGCCTCGAAGGTACGGACGCACTCGTGTCACCCGTACGTTTCGCCGGTGGCGGCACCGAGTTCTGACTCGGTGGGTGTGACAGTCGTCCTCGTCAGCCCGGTGTCACCAGTCGCGCTTCGTACGCGAACACCGCCGCCTGGGTTCGGTCTCTCAGGCCCAGCTTGACCAGGATGCGGCTGACGTGGGTCTTGATCGTGGACTCGGCCACCACCAGGCGTTCGGCGATCTCCGAGTTCGACAGGCCCTGGGCGATGAGGATCAGGACCTCCGTCTCGCGGTCGGTCAGGTCGCCGTAGGCCGCGTGGGCGGAGGTCATGAGGCGGGGGGACTCGGAGAGTTTGGAGAACTCCGTGATCAGGCGGCGGGTGACGGAGGGGGCGAGGAGTGCCTCACCGGAGGCCACCACCCTTACCCCGTCGGCGAGTTGGCGGGCCGAGGCGTCCTTCAGGAGGAAGCCCGAGGCTCCCGCGCGCAGTGCCTGGTAGACGTACTCGTCGAGGTCGAAGGTCGTCAGGACCAGGACCTTCGCCGTGCCGTCCGCCGCGACGATCTCCCTGGTCGCCTCGATGCCGTTCAGCTCGGGCATGCGGATGTCCATCAGGACCACGTCGGGGGCGAGTTCACGGACCCGGTCCACCGCCTCGCGGCCGTTGACGGCCTCGCCGACCACCTCGATGTCCGGCATCGCGTTCAGGAGGACGGAGAAACCCTCGCGGACCATCATCTGGTCGTCCGCGACCAGGACACGGATCGTCATGCCTCACCTTCGTCCATGAGCGGCACCGGCAGGAACACCACCACCTCGTACCCTCCCTCATCCGTGGCCCCCGCCGTCATCTCGCCGCTCAGCATGGAGACCCGCTCCCGCATGCCCGTGATGCCATGGCCCGCTCCCGGCGACGGCTTCACCAGCGACGGCTGGGGCAGCGGGCCGTTGACTATGCGCAGGCCCAGGCCGCCAAGGACGTATCCGATCTCGACCCGTGCGCTCGCCCCGGGGGCGTGGCGCAGGGTGTTGCTCAGGGCCTCCTGGACGATCCGGTACGCCGACAGCTCGACGCCCTGCGGGAGTTCGCGCACCGCCCCGGTGACCGCCTTCTCGACGCTCAGGCCCGCTTCCCGCACATTGTCGAGCAGCGCGTCGAGGTCGGCCAGGGTGGGCTGCGGGGCGTCCGGCGCCTCGTAGTCCTCGGCGCGGACCACTCCCAGGACCCTGCGCAGCTCGGTCAGGGCCGCCACCGCGTTCTCCCGGATGGTGGCGAACGCCTTCTCCAGCTCCGGTGGCGGGTTCTCCACCCGGTAGGGCGCGGCCTCCGCCTGGATGGCGACGACCGACATGTGGTGGGCGACCACGTCGTGCAGCTCCCGGGCGATGGTCGTGCGCTCCTCCAGCAGGGTGCGGCGGGAGCGTTCGTGCGCGGTCACCGTCTGCTGGGCGGTCACCGTCTGCTGGGCGTCCCGGCGTATGTGCCAGACGCTCACGACGAGCAGGGCCAGGGCGGAGATGAACAGCAGCTCGATGGTGTTGGAGCCGTAGTAGTGCGGGCCGCCCAGCCCGCCTTCCCACAGCAGGCTGTACGCCCCGGTCAGCAGCCACATCCAGGCCGCCGTGCGCGGGCGGGTGCGTATCGCCACGACCGTGAGCACCACGAGGTGGCAGGCGAAGCTGCCGGCCATCCACGGCCATTCGTCGGACGCGCCGTTCAAGAGCTGGTAGGTGATCGCGGTCCCGCCGAGCGACAGCCAGAAGGCGAGCACCGGCCGCACCATGGTCAGCAGGATCGGGGCGAGGGCGAGCACACCGACGAAGAGGTTGGTGACCGCGCCGTGCCCGGAGTTGTCCGAGGCGATGAGCATCGCGAGCAGGCCGGCCGCGGTGATCAACGCATGGGGTGTCCAGGCCGCGTACTCCCGCAGTCGGCCGGACAGGCGGCGGGAGAGCCCCTTGTCGACGCGCATGGGAGGCAGCGGGTGGTAGGCGAAGGCTTCGCTGATCAGGTCCTGCCGCAGGCCGCGCAGGGCGTCCACGGCGGCCCTGAACTCCGGGCTGTGGGGCATGTACGCGTCGTACCCGCCGCTGCCGCCCCGCGGAGGTGTCGTGTGCGTCTCGGTCGTATCGGTCACAGTCAAAACGGTAGGTGTGGGCGAGGGTCACCGTCGTCACCAGTGAGAGGGGTCCTTCGGTATCCCTCTCAGGTACTACGGGTCTGCGGGGGGGGTGATCAGTAGCCGGACGGCCGCACCAGGCCCGACTCGTACGCGAACACCGCCGCCTGCGTCCGGTCTCTGAGCCCCAGCTTCACCAGGATGCGGCCCACATGGGTCTTCACCGTCTGCTCGGCCACGACCAGCCGCCCGGCGATCTCCGCGTTCGACAGGCCCTGTGCGATCAGGGCGAGGACCTCCGTCTCCCGCTCGGTCAGCACCCCGACCCGGCTCTTGAGCGGGGCCCGGGGCCGGTCGCCGAGACGGGAGAACTCGGCGATCAGCCGACGGGTGATACCGGGCGCGAGCAGTGCGTCCCCGGCCGCCACCACCCGCACGGCCTCGGCGAGCTGCTCCGCGGAGGCGTCCTTCAGCAGGAACCCGGACGCTCCGGCCCGCAGCGCCTCGTAGACGTACTCGTCGAGGTCGAAGGTGGTCAGCACCAGGACCCTGATCTCCGGACGCTCGCCCGTGATGCGGCGGGTGGCCTCGATACCGCCCAGCTCGGGCATGCGGATGTCCATCAGGACGACGTCCGGGACGAGTTCGGCGACCTTGGCGACGGCGTCCAGTCCGTCGACCGCCTGCCCGATCACCTCGATACCGGGCTGAGCCCCCAGCAGCACGCTGAAGCCCTGCCGGACCATCTGCTGGTCGTCGGCGATGAGTACGCGGATGCTGCCGTTCGTCCCGCTCGTCATGCGTTGTCGTCCTTCGGGTCGTGGGCCGGTGCGGTGGCCGGGGGTGCGGGGGCGGGGGTCCCGGGCGTTGAGGTCTCGGGCGTTGAGGTCTCGGGTGCCGGGTTGGGGGATGCAGGGGCCTCAGGTGCGGGGGTCGCGGATGCGGGGGCCTCAGGTGCGGGGGGCGCGGATGCGGGGGCCTCAGGTGCGGGGGGCGCGGACGCGGGGGCCTCAGGTGCGGGGCTCGGGTATACGCCCGTCTCCGCTCCCGCGTCCTCGTCGGTCGGGGTCTCGGGTGCAGGGGCCTCAGGTGCGGACGCCGAGCTCCCTGGCGCCGGGGTCCCGGACGCCACGGTCTCGGGTGCGGGGCTCGGGTATGCCGAGGTCCCAAGCGCCGGGCTCCCGGGCGCCGGAGTTTCGGGTGCAGGCGTCTCGGACGCCGAGGTCCCAGGCGTCCGAGTCGCAGCTGCAGGGGCCTCAGACACGGGGGTCACGGACGCCGGGATCCCGGGGGCAGGCGTCGCGGGCGCCGAGGTCCCAGGCGCCGGGGTCCCGGACGCCGGGGGCTCAGGCGCAGGCGCCGCGGACGCCGAGGCCCCAGGTATCGAGGCCCCCGGCACCGAGGCCCCAGGCATCGCGCTCTCCCCCGCCGCGCTCCCGGATGCGCCCGGCTCCGCTTCCGCGTCCTCGTCGGTCGGGGACGCCGGGAGGTAGGCGTACACCTTGTAGCCGCCCTCCTGCTGAGGGCCCGACAGCAGGGCGCCGCCGAGCATCGTCGCCCGCTCCCGCATGCCGAGCAGCCCGTGGCCCGTGCCCTGGGACGGCGGTGCGGGGCCCGTCGGCCGGGTGTTGGCGACCTCCACGACCACGCCGATCGACAGGTACTTGATGTGGACGCGGGCCTGCGCGCCCGGTGCGTGCCGCAGGACGTTGCTGAGCGCTTCCTGCGCGATCCGGTACGCCGACAGCTCCACGCCCGACGGCAGCGACCACCGCTCACCGCTGACCTGGAGCGTCACGACCAGTCCCGCCGCCCGGGTGTTCTCCACGAGCGCGTCGAGGCGGTCGAGGGTGGGCTGCGGGGCGTGCGGGGCGGTGCCGGTGGCGGGGTCGACGGACTGCTCCACCGCCTCGGGGTGCTCGGCGCGCAGCACACCCAGGACCCGGCGCAGCTCGGTCAGGGCCTCCAGCGCGTTCTGCCGGATGCCGGCGAGGTTCTCCTGGAGTTCGTCGGAGGGGTTCTCCACGAGGTGCGGGGCGACCTGCGCCTGGATCGAGATGACGGACATGTGATGGGCGACGACGTCGTGCAGTTCGCGCGCGATACGGCTGCGCTCCTCCAGCAGGGTGCGCCGGGCCCGCTCCTCCGTGGTGAGGGTGGTCTGCTCGACGAGCGCCTTTCTGGCCTCACGGCGACCGCGCAGGGCGGTGCCGAGCACCACCACCACGGTGAACAGGGTGACCGCGAGGACCCCGGTGGGCTGGAAGGCGGCCGCACCCAGCACCCCCTCGATGAGATACGTGAGCAGCAGGGTCACCGCCAGCGCCTCGACGGCCACCCGAGTGGGCACCCGCAGGGCGAGCAGCAGCAGCACGGCCATGTGCCCGATGAGTCCGCCCGCGCTCCACGGCCAGGTGAAGCCGTGCGCGGCACCGTCCAGCAGCTGTCGGCGCACCTCGATGGCGCCGACCACCATCGCCGCGGTCGAGAACCACCACGCCGGAATGGGCCGCCACAGCGCGAACACGACGGCGGCACCCTCGGCGAGAGCGATCACGAAGGCGAGTGCGCTCCCCACCCCGTTGTCCATGAGCAGCCCCGCGTCGCCGGCCGTGACCCCGAAGGCAACCAGGCACAGCACACCGTGCGGCAGCCAGCGCAGCCAGACCGACGGGGGCAGCGGATCGGCCCGCAGCGTGCACAGGTCCTCGCGCAGTACGTGCAGCCACCGCCGTACGCGGTCGGCCACCACCCGCTGGATCCCCGTCTCCATCACGCCGACCACCCTAGGCACGACGCACCTCCTCCGCTGCCGCCTGATCCGTACGACGGTGGACGCGGATCACCCGTGACGGGCGGCCCCCGACCCTGCGCGGCCCCTGTTCGAAGGACCGGAAGGCCGCCCAGCAGACCACGAGGACGAGGGCGAACACCGGCAGCCAGGCCAGCCGGACCGCCACCCAGCCCAGTCCGTCGGGAACGGTGTGCAGACCGAGCAGCCGGCCCACCGCGAGACCCGTGGCCGTGGTGGCCATCAACGCCGTCTGGTGCCACAGGAAGACGGTCATCGCGGAGAGGTTGACCAGCGCCACCGCCGCCCAGGCCAGGGGCCGTCGCATGCCGCGGCGCAGCCGGTCGCGCAGCAGCAGCGCGAGGCCGCACTGGGCCAGGCCGAAGGTGACCGCGGCCAGCGTCGGCGGGTTCAGGTTGGAGACCTGGGCGCCCGGCACCCCGACCATCGACGCCGGATAACCCGCCCACAGGACGAGCACCGCGGTCACCGCCGCACCGCCGCCGAACAGCACCCACCCCGCGCGCCTCCCCTCCAGCCCGCCCCGCGTCCAGGCCGCACCCAGGGTGTACGGCACCAGCCAGCCCGCCGCCAGGTTCACCCAGCCGAGCCAGTCCGGACCGCCGAACCCGAAGCGCACGACGTCCACGTGCAGGACGACGGCCAGCGGCCACAGCGGGTGGAGCCGCCGCACCAGCGGGGTCGCCGCCGTCAGCGCGCCGAAGACCAGAAGGAACCACAGCGGGGACAGCGCGAGCTTGACCAGCGTGCGGACCGTCGCGAACGGGGCGCCCGTCAGCAGCAGGGCCGTCGCCGCCACCGCCCACAGCGCGAGAACGGCTGCGACCGGCTTGAACAGCCGCGACAGACGGGCCGTCAGCCACTGCCGGTACGTCGTCCCGCGAGCGCGTGCCGAGGTGCAGCCGCGGGTCGCCACATGGCCGCCCACCAGGAAGAACACGGCCAGTGTCTGGAAGGCCCAGGAGATCGGGGCCAGCCACGGCATGTGCTGCAGCGGGCTCGCGGTGTGCAGTGCGCCGCCGTCGGCGACCAGGGCCGTCACCAGCCAGTGGCCGAGGACGACACCGAGGATCGCGAAGGCGCGCAGGGCGTCGACGGCACGGTCCCGTCCGGGAGGTGTCGCCTCGTCGACCTTGGCGGCTGCCCGGCGTATGCCGTCGCGCACGCCGCCCCGGGTGTGGTGGGTCTCAGGCACGGGTCACCTCCGCGGAGTCTCCGAGGACGATCCGGGCGAGGTTGGTCAGGGAGACCGAGCCCGGCGTGAAGTAGTCGCTGTGGCCGCCCTTGCCGGCGGCGAAGACATGGGCGCCGAAGGCCGGGGAGACCGGGTCGGTGCCGAAGCCGACGGTGACGCCGAAGAGGTTGGTCCGCGCATGGGGGACCTCGGCGACCCAGTCGTCCTGGCCCCTCGCCGCCCAGACACGGGCGGTGGTGTGCAGGCCCGCGGCGGTGTGGGAGCCGGTGCCGGGGCTGCCGATGAGAGCCAGGTCGTCGATGTCCAGGTGGGCGACGGCACGAGCGCAGACGACCGTGCCGTAGGAGTGGCAGAGGAGGGAGACGGGCGCCGCGGGGCCCACGATGCCGTGGAGCCGGCGTATGAACGCGCGCAGGTGCGGGGCCGCTTCGTCGGCTCGGTCGGTGGTGAGGACCGTGGTGCTGATCGTGTCTGGGGTGCGGTAGCCGAGCCAGGCGACCACCGCGGTGCGGGTGCCTCGGGCGGCGGTGCTCGTGAGTTGCCGGTGGAGGGCCTCCGCGGCCGCCCGGAAGCGGGGGTAGGTGTCCAGGGAGGTGTCGGAGCCGGGGACCAGGACGGCCACGTGGTCGGCGTGGGCGAGGTCGCCGAAGACCTCCGTCGCCATGCCCTGGCCTCGGCCGTCGAAAGCGAGGAGGTGACGGGCGGGGTCGGCCATCTCCCGGTCCGCCCGGGCGCGGTGGGTTTCGCCGTGGGCCGCGGCCATGCGGGCGGCGGCCGCGGCGTTGGCGCTGTTGGCCGCATAGGCCCAGTCGAGGGTGGAGGCGGTGGGCTTCGGGAGGGCGGCGGGGAGTGGGGCGGGAATCTCCGGACGGGCCGCCGCGGAGAGCGGGGCCACCACCGCGGTGGTGATCAGGGCGGCGAGGAGAGCCCGGCGCCACTTGTGAGTGCGGCGGCGCGGACCCTTCTCACGGTCGTCCTCCGCATGCTGCCCCGCGTCACCGCGCCCCTCGCGCCAACCCCTCCGACCCCTCCCACTGCTCCCCACGTCCCCGTCCCTTCCAGTCCGCCCGGCCATCGGGCTTGTCTGGAAAGGAAGTTACGGAGCGTGCCTCGTCGTCCGCGTCACGCCAGGGAGCTCTTCCGGTTGGTAGCTCTCAGGTATTACGGGTATCACCGGGAGGGGCAAAACAGCCGCCGTAACCGAGGCATCAAGCCACCGAAGCACCGAATTCACCACGCCAGCTGTGCGATCTCCTCCGCCACCACCGCGCACGCGTCCGCCGCCGGGTCGATCAGCGGAAAGTGGCCGACGTCCTCCAGCAGCGTCAGACCCACCACCTCGCCCGCCTTGGCCGCCGCATCGGCGTAGGCCTCGGCGACCGCCTGCGGGACGACCGTGTCGGTGCGGCCCTGGACCAGGGTGGTCGCGATGCCGGTGGGGAGCAGGAGCGCGGGGTCGGCGTACGGCAGCCGCGCCGCGAACCCCTCCTCCCCTCCCAGGAGTTGACGGCACGCCCCACCGCACACGTCCAGTTTCTCGGCGACCGTGAAGTCGGCGATCGGGGCGAGGGCGACGACTCCGCGCAGGGGCGCCGGACGGCCGGTGCGCCACGCGGCGTCGGCGGGCAGGAGATGACGCGCCGCGGCCCACAGCGCCAGGTGGCCGCCCGCGGAGTGACCGGTGACCACCATGCGGCGCGGGTCGGCCTGCGGGAGGGACTCCCGTACGAGCCCGGGAAGCGCGTCCATCGCGGCGGCCACGTCATCGAAGGTCTCCGGCCACCGCCCGGCAACCGGCCCCACGCCAGCACCGACGCCCGGACCGACGTCAGCACCGGCCACCGGCCCGGCGTCACCACCGACGCCCGGCCCCACGCCACCACCACCAGCGACCGCGTCAACAGCCTTACCCTGCACCGGAATCGATGCCCCGCCCCGCCGGTACTCCACATTGGCCACAGCGAACCCCCGCCGCGCCAGGAAGTCCGCGAACGGCGTCACATGGCGCCGGTCGTACGGCGCCCGCCACGCCCCGCCGTGCAGGACGACGACGAGGGGCGCGAGCACGCCACCCGGCGCGCCCTCCCCGCGCGGGGCGTAGAAGTCGATCACCTGGTCGGGGTCTTCGCCGTACGAGACGGTGACGTCGGGGTCGACCGCCGGGTGCGAGAAGGCCGACTCCTCCTCGGCCGCGGCGCGGGCTTCTGCGGCGGCTCGGGCTGCGGCGTCGTCCGGCATGCTCCAACCTCTCAGCGATGAAACGGATTTGACGGACCGGCAAAGCATCCTGGAAGAGAATTCGGCCGTTGGCCGGGACGCTATCAGGCCGATGACGTGCGCGGACACGGGGATGTCACGCTCGGTGAGGGTTAAACGGTTCTGCTGTTTCGTTACGCTGGCGAGGTGTCCGCTTCCGCGGATCCGGAGCGCACCGAGGAGGCCGTCATGTCCGCCGATCCCGGCACCGTCCGTCCCGGAGGGCGTACCGCGCGTGTCCGTACGGCCGTGCTGCGGGCGGCGGGAGATGTGCTCGCCGAGCAGGGGTTCGACCGCCTCGACCTCGCGGAGGTCGCCCGCCGCGCGGAGGTCGGCAAGACGACCGTGTACCGGCGCTGGGGGACGGTCACCGCGCTGGTGGCCGATCTGCTCGCCGACATGGCCGAGCAGTCGCTGCCCCGCACCCGCACCGGCTCGGTCCGCGACGACCTGCGGGCCAACGCCGCCCTGGTCCGGCGGACGCTCGCCGATCCCCGGCAGGGCGCGCTGTTCCGCGCGGTCATCGCCGCGGCGACCTGCGACGACCGTACGGCCGAGGCGCTGCGCCACTTCTACGACGTACGGGTCGCCGAGTGGGCCCCCTGCGTCGCGGAGGGCGTCACCCGCGGGGAACTGCCCCCCGGCACGGACCCGGCGACCGTCGTACGGGCGGTCTCGGCCCCCCTCTACTACGGCCTCCTCAGCACCGGGACCACCCCCGACCCCGCCGCCGCCGAACGCGCGGCCGACGCGGCGCTCGCGGCGGCGAAGGCGGGGGTGTACGTCACCCGGGACTGACGGCCGGCCGGACCGACCACTGGACTCCAGGACCCGGACCGCTTCCGCATCACCGAGCGTCCCCGAGGACCTCCCCCAGCACCCGCGCCGCCCGCTCCACGTCCGCGAACCCGACGTACAACGGCGTGAACCCGAACCGCAGCACGTCCGGATGCCGGAAGTCGCCCACCACACCCCGCTCGATGAGCCGCTTCATCACCTCACCGGCGTCGTCGCAGCGCAACGCGACCTGGCTGCCCCGCTCGGCGTGCGCCAGGGGTGTCACACACTCGACGCGGCCCTCACCGACGTACGACGAGACGCACTCCAGGAAGAAGTCCGTCAGGGCGAGGGACTTGGCGCGCACCGCCTCGACCGACACCCCGTCCCAGACCTCCAACGCCGCCTCCAGAGCGAGCATGGAGAGGATGTCCGGCGTGCCGACGCGCCCCCGCAGCGCGCCCGGCGCCGGCTCGTACGACGGTCGCATCCCGAAGGGCTCCACATGGGAGTTCCAGCCGGGCAGCGGGGAGTCGAAGCGGTCCTGGAGTTCGCGGCGCACATACAGGTACGCCGGTGAACCCGGGCCGCCGTTCAGGTACTTGTAGGTGCAGCCGACCGCGAGATCGACGCCGTGCGCGTCCAGCCCGACCGGCAGGGCACCCGCGCTGTGGCACAGGTCCCAGACGGCGATCGCGCCCGCGGCGTGCACGGCGGCGGTGAGTCCCGGCAGGTCATGGAGGCGGCCGGTGCGGTAGTCGACGTGGTTGAGCAGTACGGCCGCCGTACGGTCGCTCAGCACGTCCGGCACCTCCGCCGGAGTCACCGCGCGCAGGGTGCAGCCCGTCATCCGGGCCGCGGACTCGGCGATGTACCCGTCCGTGGGGAAGGTGGTCGCGTCGACCACGACCTCGTCCCGACCGGAATCCGGACCGCCGGCGAGCCGCACCGCCCCCACAAGTGCCTTGAAGACATTGACACTTGTCGAGTCGCCGACCACGATCTGCCCGGCCGCCGCCCCGACCAGCGGGGCGATCAGGTCACCGATCCGCTCGGGCGCGGTCCACCAGCCGCTCTCGTCCCAGGACCGGATCCGCAGGGCCCCCCACTGGCGCCGTACGACATCCTCGACACGCCCCGGTACGGCGGCCGGAAGCGCGCCGAGCGAGTTGCCGTCCAGGTACACCACGTCGTCGAGCACGAACCGGGAGCGCACGCCCGCCAGTTCATCACCGGCGTCCAACTCCTGTGCCTTGAAAGCGAGTTCAGACATGGGACCGTGCCGTCCACAGCTCCGGGAACACGTTCTTCTGCGCGCGCTTCTCCAGCCAGGCCACCCCGGCGGAGCCGCCCGTGCCGGCCTTGGCGCCCATCGCGCGCCGGGTGGCGACGAGATGGTCGTTGCGCCACCGCCACACCAGCTCGGCCACATCGGTCAACGCCTCGCCGAGACGGGCGAGTTCGTCGTCCTCCGGGCCGGAGTAGAGGGCCGTCCAGGCCGCCTCGACCTCCTCCGACGGCTCGTACCGCCGCGAGACGTCCCGCTCCAGCACAGCGACCGGAATCGCGTGCCCGCGCCGCGCGAGCAACCGCAGCACCTCGTCGTACAGACTCGGCTCGTGCAGCGCCTTCGCCAGCTCTGCGTGGACGCGGGGCGCGCCCCGGTGCGGGACGAGCATGGACGCGGACTTGTCGCCGAGCAGGAACTCCAAACGCCGGTACATCGCCGACTGGAACCCGGAGCCCTCACCGAGGGCGCCGCGATACGCGTTGAACTGCGCCGGGGTCAGCTGGCCGAGCGGCTTCCAGGAGGCGTTCAGCGCCTCCAGCTCCCGTACGGATCGTTTGAGCGCGGCGACCGCCGTCGGCACGTCGTCGCAGCGCAGCGCCTCCGCCGCGGTCTCCCACTCGTGGACGATGACGGTGAACCACAGCTCCATCACCTGGGTCGTGACCAGGAAGACCATCTCTCCGGGGTCGTCGGAGAGGGTGTGCTGGAGGTGGGTGAGCACGTCCGCCTTGACGTAGTCCTCGTACGGCGTCGTGCCTTGGAAGTCGAGATGCGGGGTCTCGGGCTCCTGCGATTCCTGAGCCTCATGGGACGACATCGCTGTCTCCTGTATTACTCCGGGTAGCGGTCCGCCCCTGCCGTCATCGACAGGGCGCCCCGGTCCCCGCGGCAAATCCTCTTCGATGGTCCCGCGAAATGGCAAGGTCCGCCTGCGCAGTCAGACGGACCTCACACCGGTCCGACGCTCAGCCCAGCGTCTGGGCCGCCGTAGCCGAGGAGTCCTTCAGGAACTGCGTGCAGCGCTCGTACTCCTCCTGCTCGCCGATGGCTCCGGCGGCACGGGCGAGGGCGTGCAGGGCACGCAGGAAGCCGCGGTTCGGCTCGTGCTCCCACGGGACCGGCCCGTGGCCCTTCCAGCCGCTGCGGCGCAGCGAGTCCAGGCCGCGGTGGTAGCCCGTACGGGCATACGCGTACGACTCCACGACGCTGCCCCGCTCGAACGCCTCGTCGGCCAGCTGCGCCCAGGCCAGCGAGGAGGTCGGGTACTGCGCGGCGACATCCGCGGGCGCGGTGCCGTTCGCCAGGAGCTCACGGGGCTCCGGGTCGTCGGGGAGGTGAGTCGGGGGCGGGCCCCCGAGGAGGTTTTCGTGAATCGACATGGGTCCAGTCTCCCTCGCCTGGGGCATGGTTTCGTCTGCGGGCCGGTGGGGGCCGGTCGCGCAGTTCCCCACGCCCCTGTGTGGGTGCGGTCACGGATGCCTGGCAGTGACCGTCTTGAGGGGCGCGGGGAACTGCGCGACCAGCCACAACGCACCCGCAGCCGCCCCCGTGCGCGGGCACAGCTCAACCCGCTTCACCACACCCACCCAGGCGGCGCGGGGAACTGCGCGACCAGCCCCCACCGGCCCGCGGACGCACCACGACAACCGCCCCCGTGCGCGAGCACAGCCCAACCCGCTTCACCACACCCACCCAGGCGGCGCAGGGAACTGCGCGACCAGCCCCCACCGGCCCGCGGACGCACCACGACAGCCGCCCCCGTGCGCGAGCACAGCCCAACCCGCTTCACCACACCCACCCAGGGGCGCGGGGAACTGCGCGACCAGCCCCCACGCACCCGCAGACGAACTACGACACCCTCCCCCGAGCCCTCTCCCCCTCCAGCGGCGGCGCCACCACCGCCCCGTGCGTCCGGCACTCCGGCCGACGGCACCCCGCCGGCAGCGCCCGTACCGTCGCGAAAGCCACCACGGAACCCACCACCAGCACCCCCGCACACACCGTCATCGCCCGCCCGAACGCACTGTCGAACGCCGTAGGCGACCGGTACGCCTCCTCGCCCATCCCCGTGACCAGCGGCAGCGCGGCCACCGCGATCAGGCCCGCCGCCCGGGCCGCCGCGTTGTTGATGCCGCTGGCCAGGCCGGCCCGCGAGGCGTCCACCGAGCCCAGCACCGTCGCCGTCAGCGGCGCGACCAGCGTGACCATGCCGGCGCCGAGGACCAGCAACGCGGGCAGCACATCGGTGAGATACGACGCCCCCGCCCCGACCCGCAGCATCAGCAGCATCCCCGCCGCGCACAGCAGCGGGCCGACGGTGAGCGGGATGCGCGGCCCGATGCGGTCGGCGAGGGCGCCCGAGCGGGCCGAGAACAACAGCATCAGGGCGGTCGTCGGCAGCAGGGCCGTACCGGCCTGGAGGGCCGAGTAGCCGACGACGACCTGGAGCTGGAGCGCGGCCAGGAAGAAGAACCCGCCGAAGGCCGCGTAGACGCAGAGGGTGACCAGGTTGACCGCGGTGAACTGCCGGGACGCGAAGATCCCGAGCGGCATCATCGGATCGGGTCGCCGCTTCTCCACGGCGACGAAGGCCACCCCGGCGGCCACGCCCGCGACCGCCGTGACGGCGACCACCAGGGAGCCGGAGCGGGCCTCGATCAGCGCGTACGTCACCAGCGCGAGGGCAAGCGCGCCGAGGACCGCGCCGAGCACGTCGAAACGTCCGTGGTCGGACCGTCCGTCCGCCGACTCCGGCACATGCCGTACGGCGATCGGCGCACACACCAGCGCCAGCGGGACGTTGAGCAGGAACACCCACCGCCAGCCCGGACCGTCCACCAGCCAGCCGCCCACGAACGGCCCGACGGCCGCCCCGATGCCGCCGAACCCGGACCACAGGCCGACGGCCCGGCCCCGGTCGTCGGGATGGAAGGAGGCCTGGATCAGGGCCAGCGACCCGGGCGTGAGCAGTGCGCCGCCCACCCCTTGGAGGGCCCGGGCGGCGACGAGGACGCCGGCGCCGGGGGCGAGGCCGCACAGCAGGGAGGCGGCCGCGAACCACACCACCCCGATCACGAAGACCTTGCGGCGGCCGTACCGGTCCCCGAGGGAGCCGCCGATCAGGATCAGCCCGGCCAGCGTGAGCATGTACGCGTTGACCGTCCACTGCAGGGCGGCGAGGTCGGCGTCCAGGTCGCGGCCGATGCGCGGCAGGGCGACGTTGACGACGGTCGAGTCCAGCATCGCCATGCTGGAGCCGAGGACGGTGGTGAGCAGGATCCACTTGCCCTGCGGTGAGGCCAGCCTGACGTCGGGCATGACCCCAGATATACAACGAGCCCGGTGCCGTGGCACCGGGCTCATCGCAAACAGCCGTGACGAGGCCTACTTGATCTTCGTGCCCGCCGAGCGCAGGTTCTGCGTGGCCTCGACGACACGGGCGGCCATGGAGGCCTCCGCGAGCTTGCCCCAGGTGCGCGGGTCGTAGGTCTTCTTGGAGCCGACCTCGCCGTCGACCTTCAGGACGCCGTCGTAGTTGCGGAACATGTGGTCGGCGACCGGACGCGTGAAGGCGTACTGCGTGTCGGTGTCGATGTTCATCTTGACCACGCCGTTCTCCAGCGCGGTGCGGATCTCGTCCTCCGTGGAGCCGGAGCCGCCGTGGAAGACGAAGTCGAACGGCTGGGAGCCGGCCGGCCTGCCGAACTTGGCGGCCACGCCGTCGTTCAGCTCCTTCAGCAGGTCGGGGCGCAGGACGACGTTGCCCGGCTTGTACACACCGTGGACGTTGCCGAAGGAGGCGGCCAGCAGGTAGCGCCCCTTCTCACCGAGGCCGAGCGCCTCGACCGTGCGCACCGCGTCGTCGACCGTCGTGTACAGGGAGTCGTTGATCTCGTGCGAGACGCCGTCCTCCTCGCCGCCGGTCGGGGTGATCTCGACCTCAAGGATGATCTTGGCGGCGCGGGCGCGCTCCAGGAGCTCCTGGGCGATGGAGAGGTTGTCGGCGAGGGTTTCCGCCGAGCCGTCCCACATGTGCGACTGGAACAGCGGGTTGCCGCCGGCCTTCACGCGCTCCTCGGAGACGGCCAGCAGCGGGCGTACATACCCGTCCAGCTTGTCCTTGGGGCAGTGGTCGGTGTGCAGGGCGACCGTGACCGGGTACTTCTCGGCGACGATGTGCGCGAACTCGGCGAGGGCCACGGAGCCCGTGACCATCTCCTTGCTGTACTGACCGCCCAGGAACTCGGCACCGCCGGTCGAGATCTGGATGATGCCGTCGCTCTCGGCCTCCGCGAAGCCGCGCAGCGCAGCGTGCAGGGTCTGGGTCGAGGTCACGTTGATGGCCGGGTAGGCGAACTTGCCTGCCTTCGCCCGGTCGAGCATCTCGTTGTAGACCTCGGGGGTTGCGATCGGCATGTGTCCGCTCCTTGTGTCTGCGGGTTGGCGTACTGCGTGCTTACGGCCCTGACCTAGACCTTGTGTGGGGGTTCGACGTCATCGTCGGCCCCATCTTTCCAGACGTACCCGGATGCTTCGCCCGAGGTGTCCAGCCTGTGGGCTGCGCTCCCTGGGGGATAACCCCCAGAGCCCCAGCAGAAAAGACTGTCAGTCGAGCCCCAGCTCGTCCTTCGAGTACGCGAAGAGGTACGGGACGCCCGCGCCCTGTTCGATCTTCTCGGCGGCGCCGGTCGCCCGGTCCACGATCGTGACGACGGCGACGACCTCCGCGCCGGCCTCGCGCACCGCTTCGACCGCGGTGAGCGGGGAGCCGCCGGTGGTGGAGGTGTCCTCGACGACCAGCACCCGGCGGCCGGCGATGTCGGGGCCCTCGACCCGTCGCTGCATGCCGTGCGCCTTGGCCGCCTTCCGTACGACGAAGGCGTCCAGGCGCTGCCCGCGCGCGGCGGCGGCGTGCAGCATGGCTCCGGCGACCGGGTCGGCGCCCATGGTCAGCCCGCCGACCGCGTCGAACTCCAGGTCCGCGGTCAGGTCCAGGAGCACCTGCCCGACCAGCGGGGCCGCTTCACCGTCGAGGGTGACGCGGCGAAGGTCGACGTAGTAGTCGGCCTCAAGGCCCGACGACAGGGTCACCTTGCCGTGCACCACGGCCTTGTCGAGGATCTGCTGCTTCAGGGCGGCGCGTGCGTCAGTCATGCCTGCCAGCTTAGAGGCGCCGCCAGCTCCAGGTCGTCGAGGCCTCCAACGGCTCCAGCGGCGTGACCAGGCGCGGCAGTGTGTTCAGGCCGTTGGGCGGCCCGGTCTGCGGCTCCACGCAGACGGCGGCCTCCTGCTCGTCGTAGACCACGACCCATTCCTCGCGGCTCGCGACCTTCAGCTCCAGCTGCCTGGGCCAGGTGAGTGTGACGTCCACACCGTCGGGCATGCCGAAGCAGTCGTCCCAGGGGCTCGGCTTCGGGTCGACGCGGTTGCCGGTGGGCAGGTGGTCCTCGCCGCGCTCCTCCTGCCAGGCGGGGGTGAAGTCGAGCTGTACGCCCTCGCCGCCGAGGTTGCGGTTGAACCAGGGGTGCCAGCCGATCTGGGCCGGGAAGGAGGAGTCGTACGTCTCCACGGACATCGTGAGCGTCAGGGCGTCCGGGGTGAGCAGCGCGAGCTGGGTGATGCGGCCCTGGTAGGGCCAGGGCTCGACGAGGTCGTACGTGAGGACGGCCTCGTCGGTGGTCGTGCGGGCGACGCTCCAGGCGCCGTCGCGGGCCGTGCCGTGGATGGCGTGGGGCGGGGAGTTGAGCGGCATCTGGTGCAGGTCGGCGCCGTCGCGGAACCGTCCGTCACGGATCCGTCCGCACCAGGGGACCATCGGGAAGCAGCCGAAGCGCTCTCCCTGCCGCAGCAGTTCGACACCCCCGACCCGAAGTCCCCCGACCCGTCCGCCGTTTCCCGGCTGCAAGGTCACTTCCGCGTCGCCCGCGGTCAGTGTGATGTCTTCGTGGCTCACGGGATGACAGTACTCAACGGCGTTTTCTCAGTACCCGGGTCACCACGATCGCCGACGCCAGGACCACTGCCGCCGCCGGTGCCGCCCAGCGGAGGGTCGCGCCCGAGGCCACCGTCTGGGGGGCCGGGACCGGGGCGTAGCGGCCCCTGGGGGGTGCGTGGTCGACCTCCTCGGCGCTGCGGCCGATCATCGTGCGGCGGGCGTGGGCGGCTTCGGCCGGGGGGCCGGCGGGTTCGGTGAAGTCGTCGGCGACGGGTGCCGGGAGCTCCTCCGGGGGCTCCGCCACCTTCGGGGACTCCACCGGGGGCTCCACCGCCTCCGGGATCTCCACGGGCTCCGGTTCCTCCTCCGTCTCGGCCAGGGCCTCCGCGAAGCGGTTCAGCAGGCGTACGACCGCGGAGCCCACCGCGTCCTGGGGGAGTTCCGTGACGCGGCCGTCGGCCGTCGCGGTGCCGTCGAAGGTGAGGGTCGTGCCGCCGTCCGTGTCGCGCAGGCGAAGGGCGAGGGCGAGCTTGACCGAGCCGGTGCCGCGGGTCTCGGTGGCGTCGCCCTCGACGGCGTAGGAACCGTCGTCCCGGCCGGAGACGTGGACCGTGCCCCGGTAGGTGATGGAGTGGCTGCCGACCCGCACCTTGAGGCGCCCGGTGATGGGTTCCGCGCCGGCGTCCTGCTGGAGCCCGGGAACCGCCCGGGCGACCCTGACGGGATCCCCCAGCGCCTCCCTCAGCCGCTCGACCGGAACCGGAACGAACACCTCATGCTCCATGGTTGCCGAGCCTACCCAGGGGCGACCGCCGTGCACGCCCGTTGGTGGAAAGTGACCGCGCCCGTCCGTCTCAGTACCGCGGATGCACCAACGTCGAGGCCGTCAGACCCTTGATCCTCGTCGCCTCCGCCGCCCTCTGCGCCGCTCGCAGCGACTCCTGGGTCAGGGTCGCCGGTCCGGGCCCGCGGGGGTCCAGGCCGGGCTCCGGGCTCGCTCCCCGCGCCGCCAGCACGAAGCCCCAGTCGCGCGGGGCGCGGGACGCCGTGCGGTCGGGGCCCGCGGCGAATCCGGAGTCGCGGCCGCCGACGCTGTAGGGCGTGGTGTGCAGGCCGGCCGCGCGCATGGTCGCGTCCACGGTCCAGAAGGCGCGGCAGCGGGAGGTGACCGGCCCTGCGCGCACGACGAGGCGGCCGTCCGGGGTCAGGAGGCGGCGGACGAGGCCGTAGAACTCCTCCGAGTACAACTTGGTGCTCGCGGTGATGCCGGGGTCGGGCAGATCGGCGATCACCACGTCGTACGCCGGCACGGTCGCCGCCGTCCGCAGCCACCAGAACGCTTCCGCCGTGGTGACGTGCAGGCGCGCGTCGCCGTACACATGGCCGTTGAGCCGGGAGAGCGCCGGGTCGCGGCGGGCCAGGTCCACCACCGCGGGGTCGAGTTCGACGACGTCGACCCGCCGTACGCCCCGATGGCGCAGCACCTCGCGAGCGGCGAGGCCGTCACCGCCGCCGAGGACGAGCACACGCGCGTGGAGGCCGTTCATCGCGGGGTGGACGAGGGCCTCGTGGTAGCGGTGCTCGTCGCGGCCGCTGACCCTGAGGCGGCCGTCGAGGAAGAGGGAGAGGGGGCGGCCGTGGGTGCCGCCGGTGAGGACGACCTCCTGGAGGCCGGTCTGCATCGCGACGCGTACGTCGTTGCCGTAGACCGCCTCCCGCGCGGCCCGTTCGAAGTCGTCGACGAGGACGGCGGCGGTGGCGAGGACGCCGAGCACGGCAAGGTTGGCGGTCAGCAGCAGCCAGCGGGCCCGGCGGGTGAGGTCGCGTCGGAACAGGCCGAGGACCAGGGCGCCGCCCGCGACCGCATTGACGGTGCCGGTGAGTATCACGCCGGTCAACTGGCCCAGCAGGGGCAGCAGAAGGAAGGGGAAGGCCAGGCCGCCGACCAGCGCGCCGACGTAGTCCGCCGCGAACAGGTCGGCCACCGCGCCGCCCGCGTCCTGGCGGCGGATGCGCTGGATCAGTTCCATCAGCAGAGGGACTTCGGCGCCGATGAGCAGGCCGATGGCCAGGGAGAAGGCGACCAGGAGCCAGCGCGGGCCGCTCGCCCACAGACCGTCCCAGTCACCGGTCCACGCGAAGACGGCGTACAGCGCCATCGCACTGCAGCCGCCGACCAGGGCGAGCAGCGCCTCCAGCACGCCGAAGGCCGCCGCCGCCCGCCAGCGCAGCCCCTTGGCCGCGAGCGAGCCGATGCCCATCGCGAAGACCATGACGGACAGCACCACCGAGGCCTGGGTGACCGAGTCGCCGATCAAGTACGAGGCGAGCGCGACCAGTTCGAGCTCGTACACCAGTCCGCAGGCCGCGCAGACGAAAACGCAGGCGAGGACCATGAACCGCCCCGTCCCCTGCCGGAGCGGCAGCCGCGCGGGCCCGGCCCAGGGCGGCGGAGCGCCGGGCGGGGCGGGAGCGTGCGGCTCGATCACGTTGCGACGTTACGTCACGGCTACGGCACGCTTTGTCACCCACACGTGTGGAACTGACCCGTGCACTCCACCGGAACCCGGACCCCGACCCGAGTCCGCGTGGCCACCAACTGCCCGTCCTGCGGGTACGCATGCCAGGTCCGCCAGTGCACCTGCCCCTCGTACCGCTGAGCCAGCATCGCCGTGAAGGCGTGCGGGCTGCCCGGAAAAACCCCGGCAAGCCCGTTCGGATGATCGGACACCAGCGCCAGCAACTCCTGTGCCCGTCCGGCGAACTGCCCCGGCGACAACCGCTCAAGCCGGGCGGCGAACTCGTACTCCCAGTCCCCAGACCGCTTGGCCACGCCCAGCGGCAACGGCGTACTGCTGCCGGCGATGCACGCCACCGTCTCCGAGCACGTGCCCCGCTCCTCCTCCAGAAGTACCTGGTGGGAGGCGCCGAGGAGTCTCAACTGAAGCTTCGTCCCGGCGAGTTCGAGGTCGAGCGTGGCGAGGGCGGGCAGCGGCTCGCGCCCCAGGGCCCAGGCGAGGTCGGCCGCGCGCGTGTCGGTATAGGAAGTGTTCAGGGTCGTGAGCATGGGTCGGCTCCGCTGGCACGCAAAGAAAGGGTGGAGTGGGGTTCCGGCACACCCGGGCGACTGTGGGGGGATCGGCCCGGTCAGCCCAGTCGGGACGTCAGGAGGTGTCCGTGGGACGTCCGAGGGGCTGCGTTGGTGACTTAGAGGGAATCATGAACGGTGGCGCCACCACAGCGCTTTTACCCAACTTCGTGGGGTTTCCACCCCTCCGTGGGCTCCACAGCTCAACTGTTCAACCACGGCGTGCGCCACGGCGGCCGGAGCGTACACCGGAGCACCGGAGTGAAGAAGCGACAAACGGGGGCGTGGGTCCCGACCCAGGCCCGGACCCACGCCCCCGCTCCCCCGTCTCCGGATGCGGTTCCCCCTGCCGGAGCTCAGCTGCCCCGTGTCAGCTGCCTCCCCCGCATCCGCCCCCGCCGCCGCACGACGACCCCCCACCACAGGACGACCCACCACCACAGGACGATCCACCACCGCAGGAGTGACCGCCATGGTGTCCGCCGCCCCCGGAGTGACCGCCATGGTGGCCGCCGCCCCCGAAGTCCGATCCCCCTCCGCCGTCACCGACCCACCAGCTGCCGCTGCCCGCGGCGCCGCCACCGCCGGCGGCCCGCACACGCCGACGCACCGAACCGTTCCTGAACACGACGGCCGCCACACCCACCAGGAACACGACCACGAAGACCACCAGGATGATGCCGATGACCATGGCTCACCCTCCTTCCTTGACCCCCCGAAGCGACCCCCCGTGGGCGCCTCGCTGGTTGCGTGAGCTGGAGATGCCCCTCCGCCTCACACGCCAAAGCAGAGTTGAGGAACTCCAGAGCTTGGGCGCAGGATGACCGGCATGACCTCCAGCGCGCGCCCCCTGCTCAACCGCCGTCTCACCGAGTTCGGGACGACGATCTTCGCCGAGATGTCCGCCCTGGCTCTGCGGACCGGTTCGATCAACCTGGGCCAGGGCTTCCCCGACACCGACGGCCCCGAAGAGGTCAGGGAGGCGGCCGTGCGGGCGCTGCGCGACGGGCGCGGCAACCAGTACCCGCCGGGCCCGGGCGTCCCGGAACTGCGCACCGCGATCGCCGCGCATCAGGAACGCCGCTACGGCCTGTCCCACGACCCCGACACCGAGGTCCTGGTCACGGCCGGCGCCACGGAGGCCATCGCCGCCGCGCTGCTCGCCCTGGTCGAGCCGGGTGACGAGGTCGTGGCCCTGGAGCCGTACTACGACTCCTACGCGGCCTGTATCGCGATGGCGGGCGGGACCAGGGTCCCGGTCACCCTGCGGCCGCACGACAGCAGTTTCCGCCTGGACCTGGACGAACTGCGCGCCGCCGTCACCGACCGGACCCGGCTCCTCTTGATCAACACCCCGCACAACCCGACCGGCACGGTCCTCACCCGCGGGGAACTCACCGCGATCGCCGAACTGGCCGTGGAGCGGGACCTGCTGGTGGTCACGGACGAGGTGTACGAGCACCTGGTGTTCGACGAGGCCGAGCACCTGCCCCTCGCCACCTTCCCGGGGATGCGCGAGCGCACGGTCACGATCGGCTCGGCCGGCAAGACCTTCTCCTTCACCGGCTGGAAGGTCGGCTGGATCACGGCGGCGCCCGGACTGGTCTCGGCGGTCCGCTCGGCGAAGCAGTTCCTGACGTATGTCTCCTCCGGGCCGTTCCAGTACGCGGTCGCCGAGGCGCTCGCCCTCCCCGACAGCTACTTCACCGCGTTCCGCGAGGACATGCTGGCCAAGCGCAACCTGCTGGCGAACGGCCTGGCGGAGGCCGGTTTCGAGGTCTTCAGGACCGCCGGCACCTACTTCATCACCACCGACATCCGCCCCCTCGGCGAGAGCGACGGTTTCGCCTTCTGCCGCGCCCTGCCCGAACGCTGCGGGGTGGTGGCGATCCCGAACGCCGTCTTCTACGACCACCGCGAGCAGGGCGCGCCCTTCGTACGGTTCGCCTTCTGCAAGCAGACGGCGGTGCTGGAGGAGGCGGCCGCCCGGCTCAAGAAGCCGACCGCATGACAGCCGACCGGCGTACCGGCGACACGTACGCGGCTGCCCCGAGCGGCCACGCACCCACACCGCCGGCGCTGCCGCACCGGGGATTCTTCGTCAGCGGGCGTCTGCCTCGGGCTCCGGGCGCGGGAGCTCGTCGAGGTCGAGGGTGAAGGTGCGGCCGTCGGCCAAGGTGATGGGGAGCTTGCCCGTGCCGTACTTGTGCGTGTGTGCCGCGATGTACCCCGTGGCGGTCGGCTGGGTGTGGAGGACGACTTCCTGCGCGTACGGGTCCACGATCAGATAGATCGGGATGCCGTAACGGCCGTACTTCGCGGTGCAGTCGTCATAGTCCTTGCGCGCGGAGGAGGTCGAGACGACCTCGGAGATCAGCAGGACGTCCTCGAAGCTGTAGCGCTTGCCTTCCTTGCTTGCGTCCTCGCGCAGGATCGCGAGGTCGGGGGCGGAGTTCTCGTCGGCGGGGAAGTCGATGTAGACGTCGGAGGTGACCTTCGCGTGACGGCCGAGGGCGAGAGCGGAGTCGATCTGCATCGACCTGATGGTGCTGGAGTGCTCTTCGCTCTGCGGGGTCATGATCACCTTTCCGTCGGCCCCGAACAGGACCGTGTACCCCTTGGGGAACTCGGTGTGCACGATCGCGTCGACGCTCATGGACGGCTCCTTCCCGTGTGTGGTCAGGATACGACGGACAGTGCCGCGTCACCGAGCCCGGCGGTACGGCCGGAGGACCGGTCCGGACGGGTTGCCCGGCTGGCTCACCGGCGGAGCCGGAAATCCGCGGCCGGGCCTGTCACACGACAAACGAATGGGTAGGCCAACCAGGTGTCGGCTGGATCACGGCGGCGCCCGGACTGGTCTCGGCGGTCCGCTCGGCGAAGCAGTTCCTGACGTATGTCTCCTCCGGACCGTTCCAGTACGCGGTCGCCGAGGCGCTCGCCCTCCCCGACAGCTACTTCACCGCGTTCCGCGAGGACATGCTGGCCAAGCGCAACCTGCTGGCGAACGGCCTGGCGGAGGCCGGTTTCGAGGTCTTCAGGACCGCCGGCACCTACTTCATCACCACCGACATCCGCCCCCTCGGCGAGAGCGACGGCTTCGCCTTCTGCCGCGCCCTGCCCGACCGCGCGGGCGTCGTCGCCATCCCGAACGCCGTCTTCTACGACCACCGCGAGCAGGGCGCGCCCTTCGTACGGTTCGCCTTCTGCAAGCAGACGGCGGTGCTGGAGGAGGCCGCATCCCGGCTCAAGTCGCTGGCCGCGTAACAGCCGTACGGTCTGGGCTCCTCCGTGGACCTCACCCCCGCACCGGAGGAGTCACGTGTCAGCAGACACCATCGCGGCGCATGGCCACGACGCCGGCAAGTGCTTCGGCAACACGAAACTGCAACCTTCTGGATCGGTGCTGGACATTCTGACCCGATGTCAGGAGTGCTCAGGTGTCGTAGACGGTGGAGCGATGCCCGACGTGGACGACCCACACCACCAGCTCGCCGTTGTCGAGCGTGTAGATCACGCGGTAGTCGCCTACCCGTAGGCGGCGCCGGTCGGGCTGGGAGACGAGGGCCGTGGTGTTGAACCCCATCGGGTCGCTCTCCAGCTCAGTCAGCTTGGCCAAAATGCGGAGGGCCATGTCCCGCGGGACCTTGCGGAGTTCGGCCTGAGCCTCGGCTCGGAAGACGGTGCGGTACTCACTCACTGCGCGCCAGCGTCTCCCTCATGATGTCCTCGATCGGGATGCCGGGCGCCGGGTTGCTCATGCGCTCGTCAATGATCCGGTTGATCTCGCGCTCTTCCCACTCCTGGTATTTGCGCAGCACCTCGATGGACACCACGGCGGCGACCTGCTTGCCGCGCCGGGTGATGACGGTAGGTACGTCGTCCCGGTCGGCCCGCTCAACCACCTCGGCCAGGTGTGCCCGGACATCGCGGATGGACTCTATGGGCATTGGCTGTGTCATGCACCAAGGGTACCGAGTGTCCCATGTGTACACAATGGCTCGCTTGGAAGTGCAGCCCTGTGGGCCCGGCATGCGAATGAGTGCGCGAACGGGGAGCGGGCTGGATCACGGCGCTGGGTCTGGGCGGGCATCCTGGCCACCCTCGCGGTCCTGTCCCGGCCCAACGGTGTCGCGGTCGCGGCGGCGGTCCTCGTGACGGCGGCGTACGAGCTCGTGCGGCGCCTTCGGCGGAATCGAAAAGTTACCCACAGGCTGTGGACGGGCGCCGCGCTCGCCCCGCTCGGCTGGCTCGGGTACGTGCTGTGGGCCGGTCACCGCAGGGGCGACCCGCTCGGCGGCTACTTCGAGGTGCAGCGCCGGTGGGGCTCCCGCTTCGACCTCGGCCGGGGCTCCCTGCGCTTCGTACGGCACCTGGTGCTGCAGGGCGACCGGCTGGTCTTCCCGATGGCGATACTGCTGGTCGCCGCCGCCGTACTCCTGTACGCCCTGCTGCTGGTCCACCCGCGCCCCGCTCCCCCTGCTGGTCCACACCGGCGTACTCCTGCTGATCGCGCTCGGCGGGTCGGGGTTCTTCGCGTCCAAGCCGCGGTTCCTGCTGCCCGCCTTCCCGCTGCTGCTGCCGCTCGCGCGGGCGCTGGTGCGGACGGCGAGAGCCCGGCCCTGGCACGCGGCCGTGGGGGCCGGCGCCCTGGCCGGGCTCTCGTTCGGCTATGGGGCGTACCTGGTCGTGATCGCCGAGACGCCCCTGTAGCGGGAGGACGCCTACTCGTCGTCCTCGGGCTTCTCCGCGTCGTTGACTTCCTCCTCAAGGCCGAGCTGCTCGACGAGCCACTTGTCGAACTCGATGGCGGCGCGCACCCAGCTGACGGTCGACGAGACGAAGTGCTCCAGGCTGACGCCAGTGCCGATCAGCATCTGCGCCTCGCCGATCAGACGGACGGTGCCGTCGTCGTGCGTGTGGCTGTAGACCTTGGGCCACAGGGTGCGCCGGTTCCAGTCGTCGATGGACTCCAGCAGCTGCGGCTTCTCGTCGATCTGGTGGGGCCGGTCGTAGAACGTCCGCACCGAGAAGACCTGCTGGTCACCCTCGCCACGGAACATGAAATACGTACGGAACTGCTCCCACGGCGCCGCGAGGTCACCCTCGTCGTCGACGACATACTTCAGCTCCATCTGGTCGAGGAGCTGCTTCACAAGATCCTGATCCGGGACGACGGGGCCCGCCGGTCCTTGCTGCGGCTCGGGCTGGCCCCCGAAGTTCGGAATCGAGGACGGGTCGATGGTCACCGTGAATTTCCCTTCGTACGGATTCCGCCATCCTCCCCCATCCGGGGAGGGGGGTGGCAAGCCCGGACGGAACCTGTCCCCCCAGGGCTGACATGATCCGGTCAGCCAGATAGAACCGGTGCCGGGGAAACGGGGAAGACATGACCGAGCCGCTGACCGAAACGACGCCGGAACAGGTCGTGCCCGGCAGGACCAGATGGGGGGTGGTCGCGGCGATCCTGGCCGTGCCGACGCTGGTGGTGGCGGGCCTGATCGCGCTGCTGGTCGCCTGGCTGTTCACGGACGACTCGACCGACACGGGCTTGCGGACGACCTCGTGCACCCGGGCACTGGCCTACGGCGGGGCGAAGACGCCGGCCGGGGCGCACGACGCCGCGTGCGAGCTGCGGGCCGGGCTGATACCCCGGTACGAGGCCGCCTTCCGCATGCCGCGCGACGGAGTGCACCAGTGGCTGGCGGCCTCGTACCCCGGCGCGCCCGAGCCGCGGACCAGTCAGTGCGGCGGCGGGGCGGTGGACGAGTGCCTGGACCTGGACGGCGGGGACACGGCCGCTGCCGTCGTACGGGTGGAGGTCACCTACGACGGACCGATCTGGTCCCGGGTGCGGTTCGTGGCGTTCAAGGAGTGAGGAGGAGGCGGGGCCTCCTCCTCACCGGGCTCCTCAGAGCGTCTTGCCGCTCGCCGGTCCCACGATCAGGCCGTCCCCGAAGGCGTCCACCCGGACCGTGTCGCCGTCCTTGACCTCGCCGGACAGGATCTCCTTGGCGAGTCGGTCGCCGATCGCGGTCTGGACGAGGCGGCGCAGCGGGCGGGCGCCGTAAGCCGGGTCCATGCCCTCGTCGGCGAGCCAGGCCAGGGCCTCGTCGGTGACCTCCAGGGTGAGCCGGCGCTCGGCGAGCCGCTTCGCGAGCCGGTCGATCTGGAGCCGGGCGATCCGGCCGAGCTCCTCCTTGTTCAGGGCGGAGAAGACGACCAGGTCGTCGAGCCGGTTCAGGAACTCCGGCTTGAACGAGGCCCGCACGACCTCCAGGACCTGCTCCTTCTTCTCGCTCTCGCTGGTGATCGGGTCGACGAGGAACTGGCTGCCCAGGTTGGAGGTCAGCACCAGGATGGCGTTTCGGAAGTCGACCGTACGGCCCTGACCGTCCGTCAACCGGCCGTCGTCCAGCACCTGGAGGAGCACGTCGAAGACCTCCGGGTGCGCCTTCTCCACCTCGTCGAGGAGTACGACGCTGTACGGCCGCCGCCGCACCGCCTCCGTCAACTGGCCGCCCTCTTCATAGCCGACGTAGCCGGGAGGCGCGCCGACGAGCCGGGCGACGGTGTGCTTCTCGCCGTATTCCGACATGTCGATGCGGACCATCGCCCGCTCGTCGTCGAAGAGGAAGTCGGCGAGGGCCTTGGCGAGTTCGGTCTTGCCGACGCCGGTGGGGCCGAGGAAGAGGAAGGAGCCGGTGGGCCGGTCGGGGTCGGCGATGCCGGCCCGGGTGCGCCGTACGGCGTCGGAGACGGCCCGCACGGCCTCGCCCTGGCCGATGAGCCGCTTGCCCAACTCCTCCTCCATGCGCAGGAGTTTCTGCGTCTCGCCCTCCAGGAGACGGCCCGCCGGGATGCCGGTCCAGGCGGCGACGGTGTCGGCGATGTCGTCGGCGCCGACCTCCTCCTTGACCATGGTGTCCTTGGCGGCCTCCTCCTCGGCCTCGGAAGCCGCCTCCAGGTCCCGTTCCAGAGTGGGGATCTCGCCGTACAGCAGCTTGCTGGCGGTGTCGAAGTCGCCGTCGCGCTGGGCGCGTTCGGCCTGACCGCGCAACTCGTCCAGCTTCTCCTTCAGTTCACCCACCCGGTTGAGGGACTGCTTCTCCTTCTCCCAGCGGGCGGTCAGGCCCCGCAGCTCCTCCTCCTTGTCGGCGAGGTCGCGGCGCAGCCGCTCCAGGCGCTCGCGGGAGGCCGGGTCGGTCTCCTTGACCAGTGCGAGCTCCTCCATCTTCAACCGGTCGACTCCGCGCTGGAGTTCGTCGATCTCGACGGGCGAGGAGTCGATCTCCATACGGAGCCGGGAGGCCGCCTCGTCGACGAGGTCGATGGCCTTGTCGGGCAGGAAGCGGGAGGTGATGTACCGGTCGGAGAGGGCCGCGGCGGCCACCAGCGCGCTGTCGGCGATCTGCACCTTGTGGTGGGCCTCGTAGCGCCCCTTGAGTCCGCGCAGGATGGCGATGGTGTCCTCGACGGTGGGCTCGGCGACCAGCACCTGCTGGAAGCGGCGCTCCAGGGCGGGGTCCTTCTCGATCCGCTCCCGGTACTCGTCGAGGGTGGTGGCGCCCACCATCCGCAGCTCACCGCGCGCCAGCATCGGCTTCAGCATGTTGCCGGCGTCCATGGAGGAGTCCCCGCCGGCGCCCGCCCCCACGACGGTGTGCAGCTCGTCGATGAAGGTGATGATCTGGCCGTCGGAGTCCTTGATCTCGGCGAGGACGGTCTTCAGCCGCTCCTCGAACTCACCGCGGTACTTGGCACCGGCGACCATGGCCCCGAGGTCCAGCGCGACGAGCCGCTTGTTCTTGAGCGACTCGGGCACGTCCCCCTTCACGATCCGCTGGGCGAGTCCTTCCACGACGGCGGTCTTGCCGACGCCCGGCTCACCGATGAGGACGGGGTTGTTCTTGGTGCGGCGGCTGAGCACCTGCACGACCCGGCGGATCTCCTGGTCGCGGCCGATGACGGGGTCGAGCTTGCCGTCCCGTGCGGCGGCGGTGAAGTCGGTACCGAACTTCTCCAGGGCCTTGTACTGCCCCTCGGGGTCGGCGGTGGTCACCCTGCGCCCTCCTCTGGCCTTCTGGAAGGCGTCGAGCAGCTTCTTCGGGGTGGCCCCCTGCTGGGTCAGCACCTCACCGGCCGGTCCGCCCTTGGCGGCGATGCCCACGAGCAGGTGCTCGGTGGAGAGGTACTCGTCACCGAGGTCCTTGGCGCGGGCCTGCGCGTCGGCGATGACGGACAGCAGCTCGCGGTTGGGCTGCGGCGGCGCGACGGTGGACCCGGTCACGCTGGGCAGCCCGCCGAGGACCTTCTCGGCCCCCGACCGCACGGCGGCCTGATCGGCGTCGACGGCGGCCAGCAGATCGACGATGTTCGCGTTGTCCTGCCCCTGGAGCAGAGCGAGGAGCAGGTGGGCGGGGGTGAGGTCCGGGTGTCCCTCGGTCACGGCCCGGTTGCTGGCCGCGTTGATCGCGTCCCGGCTCCGGTTGGTCAGCTCGGCATCCACGTGTCCGTACTCCTCCTCGGTGTCAGCTCTCCGGTACCGACTCCTGCACTGACTCAGTCAGCGTACATAAAGTTGAGTCTATTCCACTCAAGGCGATGTCCGGGAAAGATGGGGGGACTAGCTTCCCGGCATGACCTCCTACGCCCAGGACCCGGGTGCCCCGGACCCGTCGTTTCTCAGCTTCTGGCGGGAACGGCATCTGTGCACACTGACCACCCTCCGCCCGGACGGGAGCCCGCATGTGGTGCCCGTCGGGGTGACATACGACCCGGAAGCCGGTCTCGCTCGGGTGATCGCGAGCCGGACGAGCGCGAAGGTACGGCATGTGCTGGCGGCCGGGGAGGGTGGGGCACGGGTTGCGGTGTGCCAACTGGAGGGGCGGCGGTGGGCGACGCTGGAGGGGCGGGCGGTCGTACGCACGGAACCGGAGCGGATCGCGGAGGCGGAGCGCCGGTACGCCGAGCGCTATGGGCGGACACCTCGGCCGAACCCCTCGCGGGTGGTCGTGGAGATCTCACTGACGACGGCGATGGGGCACTTTTGAGCCACCGCCCGATCACCCGATACCCGGAAATGTCCCCGGAAAATGCAGCGGCGTCACCGTGTTCAGGTCACGGTGACGCCGCTGCGGGGGGAAGCACCTGAGCGATCTGTTACGACGGGGGAATCGCGTCAGGCACTGCGGGGGGTGGCTGAGATGGTCCGGGGGGTGGGGGTTTCCGGTTCCACCAGCCGATGGTCTCGTTGGTCCAGGTTCACAAAGATCATTCCGTACCGGATGGCACACCGAACGGGCTGCGGCGCCCCTCGGGGCCGCCGCAGACACCGGTACGCCCGTACGTCCTCGTCCTCGTCCCGCGTGACGACCACCGGTTCGCCGAAGACGGTCACCATCAACGAGTCACCGGAGTGGGGGATCGCGGTGACCAGATCGATGAAGTGCCAGCCGGAGCGGTAGGCGGTGGCCATTTCTCTGCGGAAGGAGCGGTCGTCGGGTGGGGTGGTCATCGGCCTCAGTCCCACTTGCTGTCGGCCGGAACCACAACCACGTCGACCACGTCGTCGTCCGCAACGACGACAGACTGCGCACCACCCGTCTCGCGCGCATCGCTCTTCGCACCGGATAGGCCACTCAGAGCTCCGAAGGCCACAACGGTGGAGAAGGCGGCGACAAGCACCGAGCGAAGCATTCTCTTACGCATAGTCGGCTTCGTCCTCACTTGAAGGTCCCCTCTTCCCCCGTCGAGTAAGACGATGGCTCATTCAGGCACGTCATGGCCACACGATCGGTGCATCATGTTCCTGCATGTTCAGGACCCTGGGGGGTGGAGATTTGGCAACAAATGGGATTAAGGCGACACATCCCCATGCGATGACCGAGTTGTGCGAAGAGGGAAGCCGCCTCTACGCGAACGCTCTGCGCACGGGACGGATCCTTCGGGCGGACATCAGGCCCGCCCCCTGTCTGATGGAGTTCGCCCTTCTGCACCCCGATCCCGACGACGCGAACTGGCTGCGACCCGTCTCACCCGCCGTCGCCCTGGCGCAGCGCCTCCACCCCATAGAGCATGAGATCAGCGAGAACCGGCGGCTGTCGATCGCGCTCACCGAGGCCTTCGAACCGTTCATGGCCCTCAGCACGCAGGAGACCACCTCCACCCACTCGATCACCGTGCTGGAGGGCCTCGACCGCATCAACGCGGCGCTCGACCTGGCCACCGCCCAGTGCCAGACCGAGATGCTCACGGTCCAGCCGAGCGGTGGCCGCAGCTCGGAGACCAGGCTCATGGAGGCACTGGAACGCGACAAACCGCTCATCGAACGCGGTGTACGAATCCGGACCCTCTACCAGCACACGGCCAGATACAGCCCGGAGCGGCTCGCCTGGGTGGACCAGTTCGCCGACGGGAAGGCGGAGTACCGCACCATCGACGAACTGGTCGAGCGCCTCATCATCCTCGACGAGACCGTCGCGTTCATCCCCACCCGTGACGACCGGCAGGTTGCCCTGGAGCTCCGTCATCCCGGCCTGGTCCGGTACCTGATCAAGGTGTTCGAGTTCATGTGGACCCGTGCCGTCCCCCTGAACGCCGGCGCCCCCTACGAAACGGCTCCCGACGGCATCACGGACATCCAGCACTCCATAGCCAAGCTGCTCGTGGAAGGCCACGTCGACGAGGCGATCGCCCGGCGCCTGGGAATGAACGTACGCACATGCCGAGCCCACATCGCCAAGCTCGCGACCGCTCTTGGCAGCGGCAGCCGCGCCCAGCTCGGCTTCCTCATAGCACAGTCGGGGATCCTCAAGCCCGACGAGCCGATACCAGGGGGAGACGACCACCCGTGACCGGGGCTCATACGCACGGAGCCGAGGAACTGTGCGAGGCGGGCCTGAACCTGTACACCCGTGCGCTGCGGGAAGGACGGGTGCGTGCCGCGGAAGCGGACGACACGCCGTGTCTGGTCGATCTCAGTCGCTCCTCCACCTCGGCAGCGACAGTCGCGCCCAACTCGGCTATCTCATCGCCGAGTCAGGAATCCTCAAGCAGGAGGGAGTGACCGAGTGACCCCGGTGCCACATCCGGAGCACGGCGTGGAAAGCCTGTGCGCGGCGGGGACGGAGCTGTACGCACGTGCCCTGCGCGAGGGGTTCGTGCTCGGTGTCGATGCCAAGGAGGCGCCCTGTCTGGTCGACTTCGGCCTTCTGCATCCCGCCGTCACGGACCTGGACCGGCTGGAGCCGGTCGCCCCGGCGGTCGCCCTGCACCGCATGCTGCGGATCGCGGAGGAGCGCATCGCGGACGAACGGCGGCGCGAGGCCCGGCTGGCCGAGACGTTCGAGCCCCTGATGCGGATCGAAGGCCGCCGTACGGGCGCCGACGACTCCTCGATGATCAGTGTCCTCAGTGGACTCGACCTCATCAGCCGGGTCATCGGTCAGGCCATGGCCGCGGGCTCCGAACTGCTGGCCATCCAGCCGAACACCAGCGACAGACACACCCAGCCACCGCCCCCGGTGCATGTCGACGCCTTCGACCGCGACCAGGCCCTGCTCGACCGGGGCGGCCGTATCCGTACCCTCTACCAGCACACCCTCCGCCACGCCCCCAGCGTCGTGGCCCGTTACGAGCGTCTGCGGGGCGACGTGGAGGCCCGTTCCATGGACGAGGTGACGGAACGCCTGATCGTGGTGGACCGGACCGTGGCCTTCATCCCCGCCAGCAAGGACCGCACCCTGGCCCTGGAGGTCCGCCACCCCGCCCTGATCTCCTTCTTCGTCACCGCCTTCGACCGGCTGTGGCGACTGGCGACCCCGATGTACCCGGAAGCGGTACAGCCGCCCACCCGAAACGGCATCACCCCCCGTCAGCAGGCCATCGCCGCCCTCCTCGTCGAGGGCCACACCGACGCCGTGATCGCCGACCGCCTCGGCATGAACATCCGCACCGCCCGCGTCCACATCGCCAAACTCGCCGCCACCCTCGGCAGCGAGAGCCGCGCCCAACTCGGCTATCTCATCGGGCAGTCCGGCATCCTCGGCCAGGAGGACTCGGGCGAGTGACGACGACGGCCGCCCATGTGCCGCACGGTCCGGATGACCCCTGCCCGGCAGGCATCGAGCTCTACGGACGTGCCCTGCGCGAGGGCGGAATCGGCAGGCGGGACGCCTCGCCCGTCCCCTGTCTCAGGGAGACCGGGCTGCTCCGGGCCGACCCTCGGGACCCCGCCCGGCTGGAAGCCGTCTCCCCCGCCCTGGCCCTGCACCGGATGCTCCGCGCCACCACCGACCGCGTGGTGCACGCACGGCAGCGGGAGGCGCGGCTGGCCGAGGCGTTCGTACCGCTGCTGCGGATCGACGGAAGGGGTGCGGCGGCCGCGGAGCGTCCGGCGATCAGAGTCCTCAGCGGGACCGGCCCGATCAACGAGGCCATCACCGAGGCCATGACCGGCGCCGTGCGCGAACTGCTGTGTGTGCAGCCCAACGTCCACTACAGCGACAGCCGGGGCGCCGCGGCGCAGGTCGTCGCGATGGGCCGGGACCAGGCGCTCCTCGACCGCGGCGGCCGTATCCGCACCCTGTACCAGCACACCCAGCGCCATATGCCGCTCGTCCTCGCCCGCTACGAGCAGCTTCGCGGCGATGCCGAGGCCCGCTCCCTGGACGAGGTGACCGACCGGCTCATCGTCGCCGACCGGGACGTCGCCTTCGTGCCCGCCGGCGAGGACGGCACGCTCGCGCTGGAGGTCCGGCATCCGGCCCTGGTGGAGTTCCTGGCCGACACCTTCGACCGGCTGTGGTGGCAGGCCACGCCGATGTACCCGCAGACCGTCCACCGGCCCAGCCTGAACGGGATCACCCCCCGCCAGCGCGCCATCGCCGGACTGCTCGTGGAGGGCCACACCGACGCCGTGATCGCCGACCGCCTCGGCATGAACATCCGCACCGCCCGCGTCCACATCGCCAAACTCGCCGCCACCCTCGGCAGCGACAGCCGCGCCCAACTCGGCTATCTCATCGGGCGGTCCGGGATTCTTGACCGGGGAGCGTGAGGGGGGTGACGGGCGTCCGGCCGTCCAGGCCCACCTGCGCTATCCGGACGCCCAACTGGGTACGGCTCGCCGCCCCCAGCGTCTCCGAGAGCCGCGCGATATGAGCCCTGCAGGTGCGGACGCTTATGCCGAGGCGTTCCGCGATGACCGCGTCCTGGTGGCCCTCCGCGAGCAGGGCCGCGATGGACTGCTCGCGGTGGGAGATGCCCTCGATGCCGGTGTCGGGGAGGGGGGCGGTGAGAGGGATCGCCAGGCGCCACAGGCGTTCGAAGACCGTCACCAGGTACTCCACCAGCGCGGGATGGCGCAGTTCCAGGGCGAGCGTGCGGTCGGCGTTCGCGGGGATGAAGGCCACCGTGCGGTCGAAGAGGATCAGTCGGTCGATGACCTCGTCCAAAGTGCGGGCCTGGACGGAACCGCCCATCAGTTCCAGGTAGTTCAGCAGGCCCTGGCCGTGACGCGCCACGTGGGTGTACAGGTCCCGCATGCGCACGCCCCGGCCGCGGAGCGCGAGCGCCCGGTGCAGGCCCTCCGTCAGTTCGTGCTCGGGGCGGATGCCGCCCGGCTGGACGGTGATGACCTCCGTGGTGCACGCCTCGGTCGCCTCGTCCATCGCGGCCTGGATGCGGGAGAGACCGTCCAGGACACGGATCGCGGTGCCCTCCCCGGCGCCCGCGACGACACTGGGTCCCAGGCCCGCGTACCGCTCCACCGCGGCGACCGCCGCGCCGACCCGGCGCTGGCTCGCGCTGACCTCGTCGTGGACCCCGCGCAGCAGCCGGGTCATGACCTCCTGCGGTGCCGTCGGCACCAGCCAGTCCATGTCGTCGGGGTCCGGGTGCAGCAGGGCCAGTTCCAGCAGACAGGGCACCGCTTCGGCGTCGGCGCGCGGCACCCGCCCGCGTCGTACGGCCCGGGAGTACACCCGGTCCCCGACCTCGCACAGCCGGTCAGCACCGTGTGGATGGTCGTCCGCCCCGTACCCGGCCATTGCCCATCCCACCCCCGGTTCCAGGTCTACCGCCCTCTTGTCCTGTTTCCCCATCGAGGCGTCGAAGCCTCCTCGGCCCCGCAACTATGCGCGGCCCCGACCGGCTCCGCAACACGGCTCCTCGGGCCAAGGCCCGGGAATACGGCCGGTATGCACCACTACATACGGGCCTCCCCACACCCGGTTGCAACAAGCTGCGGCCCCGCTCGGCCGGGAACGACCCACGCGGAACAACCCGCTCCGCGTGTCAACTCCCGGAAATCCCGCAGTGATCAGTCTGTTACGTGCCGCACTTAACGTCGGGCCATGGCGGACATATTTGACGCATACGCGTTGGCCGAGGCGTGGGACGAGATGTTCGAGCGGCCGGGTGAGGTCAGGACCGCCTATGAGCCGGTGCTGGCCGCACTCCAGCCGATCGAACCGAGTGAACTGAGGTTCCGGGCCGACCAGATGGCCCGGGCGTTCACCGACAGAGGCGTGACCTACGCCTTCGCGGGCGAGGAACGCCCCTGGCCGCTGGACCTCGTGCCCAGGATCCTCGACGCCCTCGAATGGGATCTCGTCCAACGCGGGGTGAGCCAGAGAGTCAGGGCCCTTGAGGCCTACCTCGCCGACGCCTACGGACCCGCCTGTGCCTTCGAGGACGGGGTCGTGCCCTGGCGGCTGCTCCTGAACTCCCCGCACTTCCACCGCGCCGCCCACGGGATCGAGCCGGTGGGCGGTGTACGCATCCATGTCGCCGGTATCGACCTCGTGCGGGACGAACAGGGCGACTTCCGGGTCCTGGAGGACAACGTCCGGGTGCCCAGCGGAGTGTCGTACGTCATCGAGAACCGGCGTGCGATGACCCGCGTGTTCCCGTCCCTCTTCGCCGAACAGCATGTGCTCCCCGTCGACGGTTACGCGCAGAAGCTGCTCGCCGCCCTGCGTGCCGCCGCCCCCGACGGTGCCCAGGACCCCCGGGTCGTCGTCCTGACCCCCGGGCCCAACAACGCCGCCTACTTCGAACACGCCCTGCTCGCCCGGCTGATGGGTGTGCAGCTGGTCGAGGGCCACGACCTGGTGTGCCGCAACCACCGGGTGTGGATGCGGACCACCCGCGGTGAGGTCCCCGTCCATGTCGTATACCGGCGCCTGGACGACGACTTCCTCGATCCGCTGCACTTCCGGCCCGACTCGGTGATCGGCTGCCCGGGCATCCTCGGCGCGGCCATGGCGGGTCATGTCACCCTCGCCAACGCGGTCGGCAACGGCATCGCGGACGACAAGCTGCTCTACACCTACGTCCCGGACCTGATCCGCTACTACCTCTCCGAGGAACCGATTCTCCCCAACGTGGAGTCGTTCCGCCCGGACGAACCGGGGCAGCTGGAAGCCGTCCTCGACCAGATCGACCAGCTCGTCGTGAAGCCCGTCGACGGGGCCGGCGGCCAGGGCATCGTCATCGGCCCGAAGTCCGACCGCGCGACCCTGGAGAAGACCCGCGAGGCCGTCCGCAAGGACCCCCGCGGCTTCATCGCCCAGCGCCCCGTCGCCCTGTCCACCTCCCCCACCCTCGCGGGCGAGCGCATGGCACCCCGCCACATCGACCTGCGCCCCTTCGCCGTCAACGACGGCGACGACATCTGGGTCCTGCCCGGCGGGCTGACCCGGGTCGCCCTCCAGGAGGGCAACCTGATCGTCAACTCCAGCCAGGGCGGCGGCTCCAAGGACACCTGGGTGCTCGCCGAGGGCCCCGCCGAACCGCCCACACCCGCGAACGGGGCCGCCCTCCTGGACATCGCCCCACGTCAGCACGGTCCCGACGGCACCCCCACCGTCGTACAGGAAGGGGCACAGCAGTGAACGACGTGATCCTCTCCCGGATAGCCGAGGCACTGATCTGGACCGGCCGGTACGTCGAACGGGCGGACAACACCGGCCGGATCCTCGACGCCTACCTCCACCGGATGCTGGAGGACCCGTGGCGCGACGAGGACGTGGCCTGCCGGTCGCTGTACGCGATCCTCGGCGTCGACGCGGGCGGCACCCGGGTCGACATGCAGCAGGTTCTCGATCAGCTCGCCTTCGACGCCCGCTCGACCTGCTCCATCGAGGGAGCGCTCGGCGCCGCCCGGCTGAACGCGCGAAGTGCCCGCGAGGCCGTCTCCTCCGAGATGTGGGAGTGCCTCAACTCCACCTGGCACGCGCTCGCCGACCAGCGCCTGGCGGCGCGCCGTACGGGTCCCTACGCCTATCTGGAACTCGTACGGCGGCGCGCGGCCCTCTTCTTCGGGCTCGCCGACTCCACCATGAGCCGCGACGACAGCTGGCGTTTCGTCGTCCTCGGCCGGAGCCTGGAGCGGGTGGACATGACCGTACGGCTGCTGTCGGTCCGGGTGCTCGACGCGGCCCACGCGCCCGACTGGCCGACCCTGCTGAGCGCTTCGGGCGCCGACGAGGCGTACGCGCGCGTGTACGGCGGCTTCGGCGACACCCCGCGCGTGGCCGAATTCCTGCTCCTGGACCGGGACTTCCCACGCTCCGCGCTGCACGCCCTGACCACGGCGGAGGACTGCCTGACCGCGCTCGGCCGCCCCCGCCAGGACCCCGCGCGCCGCCCGATCGGCCGGATGCGCACCCGCCTCGAATACCTCGACCTGCCCGCCCTGGAGGATCAGCTCCCCGTTCTGCTCAGGGACTTGCAGACGGCCTGCATGGCCTCCGCGGAGGCGGTGGCGGAGCGGTTCTTCCCGTACCAGGGGCCCGTCGAGTGGGCCCAGGAAGGAGCCGGACGATGACCCGCCGCCTCCGGATCAAGCACGTCACCAAGGTCGCGTACGCCCAGCCCGCGGCCTCGTCCCACAACGAGGTCCGGATGACCCCGCTGACCCTGCCGGCCCAGACCACCCTGGACGCCCGGGTCACCGTCAACCCGACGACGCCGACCTGGTCGTACTGGGACTACTGGGGCACCCAGGTCACCGGCTTCGACCTGATGGACCCGCACGGCCATCTCACCATCACGGCCTCCAGTCTGGTCGAGACGACCCCGCAGGAGCCGCTGCCGACCGCGCCCACCTGGGCGGAGGTGGCCGAACGCGTCGCGCACTCCCGTCTGTTGGAGTTCGCGAGCCCGACGGGCCGTACGACGGTCCCGCCCAGGCTGGCCAAGAAGGCCCGCAAGGCGGCGGCCGGGCTCGACCCGCACGGGACGGCGGTCGCGGTGTCGGCCCTGGTCGCCGACCGGGTGTCGTACCTCCCCGGCGCGACCAGCGTGAACACCTCCCCGGCGGAGGCCTGGGAGCAGGGTGCGGGGGTCTGCCAGGACATCACCCACCTCACCATCGCCATGCTGCGGGGCGTCGGCCTCCCGGCCCGCTACGTCTCCGGCTACCTCCACCCGGAACGCGAGGCCGAACTCCACCGGCCCGTCGCCGGGCAGAGCCACGCCTGGATCGAGTACTGGGCGGGCGACTGGTGCGGCTACGACCCCACCAACCGGGTCCGCGCCGACGAGACCCACGTGGTGGTGGCCCGCGGCCGTGACTACGACGACGTGACCCCGCACAAGGGGATCTACCGGGGCGTCCCGGGAGGGCCGCCGGAGGTGACGGTGGAGTTCACGCGGGTGGCGTGAACGGCGGGGAGCGGTCGCCGGGGCGGGGTCGGCGGGGCGGGGTCGGCTACTTCAGGCCCGCCGCCTCGCAGGCGCTCTTGTACTCCGAGGTGCAGATGTCCTTGACGGTGTAGATGCCGTCCTTGACGACCGTGCTCTCGATGTTGTCCTTCGTCAGGGCGACGACCTGGACGAGCTGGGCCGGAATGTCCTTGTTCGTGGGGCTGTCGACGCTGTCCGTGGCGAGGGCGTCGAACTGGATGCCCTTGCCCTGGATCTTCGTCACGGCCATCTCCGCGGCGGCCTCCGCCTCGCCCGGGTACGGCTTGTAGACGCTCATGTACTGCTCGCCCGAGACGATCCGCTGCACCGCGGACAGCTCCGCGTCCTGACCGGTGATCGGCGGGATCTTCGTCATGCCCGCGTCCTCCATCGCCTGGATGGCGGCGCCGGCCATGGCGTCGTTGGCGGAGTACACGGCCTTGATGTTGTCCTTGCCGATCGCGCTGATCGCCTCGGCCATGTCCTTCTGGGCGATCTCCGGCTTCCAGCCGTCGACGTCGTACGTCCCGGCGATCGTCACCTTGCCGTTGAGCTCGGACATCGCGCCCGCCTTGAACTGTCCGGCGTTCGGGTCGGACGGCGAGCCGTTGATCATGACGATCTTGTCGGAGGTGTCGATGCCGGAGCCGATCGCCTCGACGAGGGAGCGGCCCTGGACCTCGCCGACGAGTTCGTTGTCGAAGGAGACGTACGCGTCGATCGGGCCCTCGGCGAGCCGGTCGTAGGCGATGACCGGGATGCCGGCGTCCTTGGCCTTCGTCACCATGCCGGCGACGGCGTGCGAGTCCACCGCGTCCAGCAGGATGACGTCGACCTTCTCATCGATCATCTGCTGCATCTGCGCGGCCTGCTTCTTGGCGCTGGCCTCGCCGTTGGCGTAGATGGTCTTGCCCTGCTTCTTGGTGAGCTCGGCGACCTTCTTCTGGATGATCGGGTAGTCGAACTCCTCGTAACGGGTGTTCGTCTTCTCCGGCATCAGCACACCCACGGTGATGTCGTTGCCCTTGGCCGGGCTCGCCTCGCTCCCGCTCGCGGCGCCGAGCGCCCCGCAGCCGGCCAGCGAGAGGGTCATCGTGGACGTGACCACGGCTATGGCGATACGACGCATGGGGCTGCTCACTTCTGGTGCCTTCCGGACGTGGGCGCGGCATTGCGGCCCATGTGACTGAAAAGCCAACGCGGCGGCGGCCATCGGCGTCAAGCGGAATAGCTTAACGAGTGCGCAACGCCACTCTCCGCAGATGGCGTGAAGACTTCGCGCGAACATCTGTACAACCAACTTCACACCTCGTGAGTCGTGATCACAGCAGCCTCACAACTGCTGTTCCACATCCGACCAGAGGATCGAATGAAGTCAGCCAGACGCACGACCGCCGCGGCCGCCACCGCCGTCGTGCTCGCCACCGCCGGCACCCTGCTCACCGTGACGACGGCCCCCGCCTCCGCGGCCGTGTCGTGCACCTCCCCCGTGTTCAAGCGCCAGTTCTTCTCGAACACGAGCCTGTCCGGCACGCCGAAGAAGACCGACTGCGACAACGCGGTCGACCAGAGCTGGAGCGGCGCCCCCGCTTCCGGTCTGCCGAAGGACAACTTCGGCGTCCGGTGGACCGTGACCCGCGACTTCGGTTCCGGCGGACCGTTCGCGCTGAGCGCCACCGGCCTGGACGGCATGCGGGTGTACGTCGACGGTGTGCGCAGGATCGACCTGTGGAAGAACGTCTCGACGACGGTGAAGAAGACCGCCAACGTGACGATCCCGTCCGGCAAGCACACCCTCCGCATCGACTACGCCAACTGGACCGGCGCCGCCAAGGTCAAGGTCACGTACACGCCCCGCACCTCCGCCGACGTCGACAAGGTCAAGCCGCTCGTCCCGACCGGGACTTCGGTCTCGTACGACCAGGCGACCGGCAAGGCCAAGGTCACCTGGGCGAAGAACAAGGAGATGGATCTCGCGGGCTACCGGGTCTACCGGCGCCTGAAGGGAACCTCCTTCGGCAGCCAGCCGCTCACGACGACCACCTCGACCTCGCACACCGACAGCACCCTGCCGGTGACCGGCGACACGTACTACTACGAGGTCCGCGGCTACGACAGGGCGGGCAACGAGTCGGGCGGCACCGCCGACCAGGCGGTGACCACGGTCGACCGCACGAGGCCGGCGGCGGCCACCGGTCCGACCGCGCTGGGCACCACGGCGGGCAACTCCCTTACGTGGCAGGCGTCCTCGTCGAAGGACGTCGACCACTACGAGGTGTGGGGCGCTCCCGTGGGACAGGACGACCCCGACGGGCCCCACCCGGTCTGGGGGACCTCCTGGGCGGACGTGACGGCGGACGCCGGGACTGCGTACGTGTACAAGGTGCAGGCCGTGGACACGGCCGGGAACTTCGCCCCGGTCTCCGACCCGGTCATGGTCACCCGCCCCGTAGCGTCGGACATCGCCGCCCCGGCGGGCGTCGAGGGCACGCCCTCCGACGCGTCCACCAAGGTGACGTGGACGGCGGCCGGCGACACCGGCCACCGCGTCTACCGCCGCACCGCCGCCAACGGCGCCTGGAGCCTCCTGGGCACCGCGTCCGGCACGTCGTACGAGGACACCTCCGCCCCCAAGGGCAAGGCCTACTACTACGTGGCCGCCATCGACGCCCAGGGCGCCGACTCGGTGCCCTCCGCCGAGATCACCGTCGACCGGCTCACCCCGGCCACCGCGACCGGCCCGGCCGCGCCGAAGCTGACCCTGGTCACCAACGGGGTGCCCGCGCGCTCGCCCATCCAGGTCACGGCCGCGCCCGGCACCGGTGACGAGGCGCGGGTCCTGAAGGGTTACTCCTGGGAGATCTCGGGCGCCTGCGGCGACAGCGGCACCCAGTTCTCCACCACCGGCACACTCACCTGGACGGCCCCCTGGAACGGCCCCTGCCTCGCCGAGGTGTACGCCGTGGACGCCTACGGCCGCCAGGGCACCCAGAGCGCCTCGGTGGAGTTCTTCAGCGGCCGCTGACGGCACACCGGTCACCGCATGGGAAAGGGGCCCGGAGAGATCTCCGGGCCCCTTTCCCATGCGTGCCGTCTAGTCCTTGGCCTTCTTGGGCCGCCACACCACCAGCGCGCTGGTCTGCTGCACCTCCTGGTACGGCACCAGGTCGCGGCGGTACGACGCGTGCACCGCCGCCTCGCGCTGCCGCATGGCCGCGGCGGCACCCTCGACGGCGGCCTGGAGCTCCGCCACCCGGGACTGCAGCGCCACGACCTGGTTCTCCAGTTCGATGATGCGCTTGATACCGGCGAGGTTGATGCCCTCGTCCTGCGACAACGCCTGCACCTGGCGGAGCAGTTCGATGTCGCGGGCCGAGTAACGGCGGCCGCGGCCCGCGGTGCGGTCCGGGGAGACCAGGCCCAGACGGTCGTACTGACGGAGGGTCTGCGGGTGCAGGCCGGAGAGCTGGGCCGCCACCGAGATGACGTAGACCGGGGTCTCCTCGGTCAGTTCATACGGGTTGCGCCGACGACCGTCCATCTCGAATCATGCTCCCTTCGCGGCCTGGAACAGCTCCGCCCGCGGATCCTCACCCGCGGTCGCCTCGCGATACGCCTCCAGCGCGTCACGAGCCTTCCCCGACAGCTCGGTCGGGACACTCACCTCGACGGTGACCAGCAGATCGCCCCGGGTGCCGTCCTTGCGGACCGCTCCCTTGCCCCGCGCCCGCATGGTGCGGCCGTTGGGCGTGCCCGGGGGCAGTTTCAGCGTGACCGAAGGGCCGTTCAGCGTCGGCACCTTGACCTCGCCGCCGAGCGCCGCCTCCGAGAAGGTCACCGGGACCGTCACCGTGAGGTTGTCGCCCTTGCGGCCGAAGACGGGGTGCGTGTCCACGTGCACGGTGACGTACAGGTCGCCCGCGGGGCCGCCGCGTTCACCGGGCGCCCCCTTCCCGCGCAGCCGGATCCGCTGGCTGTCCGACACCCCCGCCGGGATGCGGACCTGCATGGTCCGGGAGGACTTGGCCCGCCCGGAGCCCTTGCAGATCTCGCAGGGGTTCTCCGCGATCAGGCCGCGGCCCTTGCAGTCCGGGCAGGGGTCCGTGAGGGAGAACCCTCCGCCGGAGCCCCGCGCCACCTGGCCGGTGCCGACACAGGTCGGGCACACTCGCGGGTTGCCGTTGGCGTCACCGGTGCCCGAACAGGCCTTGCAGGGGGCCTGCGAGGACATCCTGAGCGGGACCGTCGCGCCCTCGATCGCCTCGGTGAAGCTGAGGGTGACCTCGGTGTCGATGTCCTGCCCGCGCCGCGGCTGCACCCGCGTGGTGCCGGAGCTGCCGCGGTTGAACAGGCCTCCGAAGACGTCTCCGAGTCCGCCGCCGAAGCCACCGGCTCCCTGCTGACCCCCGCCCTGGGCACCGCCTCCGAAGAGGTCGCCCAGGTCGAAGTTGAAGGAGCCGCCCGCACCGCCGGGCCCCGGACGGAAGCCGCCGTTGCCGAAGAGCGTGCGCGCTTCGTCGTACTCCTTGCGCTTCTTGGGGTCACCGAGGATGTCGTTCGCCTCGGAGATCTCCTTGAAGCGCTCCTCGGCCTTGACGTTGCCCTTGTTGGCGTCCGGGTGGAACTCGCGGGCGAGCTTCCGGTACGCCTTCTTGATCTCGGCCTCGGTGGCGTCCTTGGGGACGCCGAGGACCTTGTAGTAGTCCTTCTCGATGAAGTCCTTGGTGCTCATCCCCGACGTCCCTCCTTCCGGTCTGTCTCTACGACGTCAGCCCTCCTCAGGGCCGTTGTCCTTGTCGTCGTCGGCCTCGGACTCGTCCTTGACCGTCTGCGCGCCCGGCTGCGGTTCGGCCACCGCCACCCGCGCGGGGCGGATGGTGCGCTCGCCGATGCGATACCCCGGCTGGAGAATCGCCACGCACGTCGTCTCGGTGACGTCGGGCGCGTAACTGTGCATCAGGGCCTCGTGGATCGTCGGGTCGAAGGGCTCGCCCTCCTTGCCGAACTGCTGCAGGCCCATCTTGGCCGCGACGGTCTCCAGGGACTCCGCGACGGACTTGAAGCCGCCGAGAAGTTCACCGTGTTCCCGGGCGCGGCCGATGTCGTCGAGCGTGGGCATGAGCTCGGTCAGGAGGTTCGCGATGGCGATCTCCTTGACCGCGACCCGGTCCCGCTCGACCCGGCGGCGGTAGTTCTGGAACTCGGCCTGGAGCCGCTGGAGGTCCGCGGTGCGCTCTTCGAGCGCCTTGCGCACCTGGTCCAGCTGGGCCGTCAGGCCGGCGATCTGGGCACTAGCGTCCCCGGCCGGGGCCGCCCCTTCCTGGGGGGCGGCCTTCGGCTCGGCGTCGTCGGGGGTGGCGCCGGAGGGGACGTCGGGCTTCTCGTCGAAGCCCGGGGTCTCCTCCGTCACGCGGCACCGTCCTTGCGCTCGTCGTCCACGATCTCGGCGTCCACCACGTCGTCGTCCGCCTTGGGCGCCTCGGCATCCGGGGCGTCGCCGCCCGCGGCCTGCGCGGACTGGGCGTCGGCGTACATCGCCTGGCCGACCTTCTGGGAGACGGCGGCGACCTTCTCGGTGGCGGTGCGGATCTCGGCGGTGTCCTCGCCCTTGAGCGCGGCCTTCAGCTCCTCGACGGCGGCCTCGACCTCGGTCTTGACCTCGCCGGGGACCTTGTCCTCGTTGTCCTTGAGGAACTTCTCCGTCTGGTAGACGAGCTGCTCGCCCTGGTTGCGGGTCTCGGCGGCCTCGCGGCGACGGTGGTCCTCGTCCGCGTACTGCTCGGCCTCCTGGCGCATCCGGTCGACCTCGTCCTTCGGCAGCGAGGAGCCACCGGTGACGGTCATCTTCTGCTCCTTGCCCGTGCCCAGGTCCTTGGCGGTCACGTGCATGATGCCGTTGGCGTCGATGTCGAAGGACACCTCGATCTGCGGGACACCGCGCGGGGCCGGCGGCAGACCGGTCAGCTCGAACATCCCGAGCTTCTTGTTGTACGCCGCGATCTCGCGCTCGCCCTGGTAGACCTGGATCTGCACGGACGGCTGGTTGTCCTCGGCGGTGGTGAAGATCTCGGACCGCTTGGTCGGGATCGTGGTGTTCCGCTCGATCAGCTTGGTCATGATGCCGCCCTTGGTCTCGATACCGAGGGACAGCGGGGTCACGTCGAGGAGCAGGACGTCCTTGACCTCACCCTTGAGGACACCGGCCTGGAGGGACGCGCCGATGGCGACGACCTCGTCCGGGTTGACGCCCTTGTTGGCGTCCTTGCCGCCGGTGAGCTCCTTGACGAGCTCGGCGACGGCGGGCATACGGGTGGAGCCACCGACGAGGACGACGTGGTCGATCTCGTTGATGGAGACGCCGGCGTCCTTCATGACGTTGAAGAACGGGGTCTTGCAGCGCTCCAGGAGGTCCGCGGTCAGCTGCTGGAACTGAGCCCGGGTGAGCTTCTCGTCCAGGTGCAGCGGGCCCTCGGCGGAGGCGGTGATGTAGGGCAGGTTGATCGAGGTCTCGGTGGAGGAGGACAGCTCGATCTTGGCCTTCTCGGCGGCCTCACGCAGACGCTGCAGCGCCATCTTGTCCTTGGCGAGGTCCACGCCGTGACCGGACTTGAACTGCTGCACCAGGTAGTCGACGACCCGCTGGTCCCAGTCGTCACCACCGAGGTGGTTGTCGCCGTTGGTGGCCTTCACCTCGACGACGCCGTCGCCGATCTCCAGCAGGGACACGTCGAAGGTGCCGCCACCGAGGTCGAAGACGAGGATCGTCTGGTCGTCCTTGTCGAGGCCGTACGCGAGCGCGGCCGCGGTGGGCTCGTTGACGATGCGCAGGACGTTCAGGCCCGCGATCTCGCCGGCCTCCTTCGTCGCCTGGCGCTCGGAGTCGTTGAAGTACGCCGGGACGGTGATGACCGCGTCGGTCACCTTCTCGCCCAGGTAGGACTCGGCGTCCCGCTTCAGCTTCTGCAGGATGAAGGCGGACATCTGCTGCGGGTTGAAGGGCTTCCCGTCCAGCTCCGTCTTCCAGTCGGTGCCCATGTGGCGCTTCACGGACCTGATGGTCCGGTCCACATTGGTGACCGCCTGACGCTTGGCGACCTCGCCGACCAGAACTTCGCCGTTCTTCGCGAAGGCGACGACGGACGGCGTGGTCCTGGCACCCTCGGCGTTGGTGATGACGGTGGGCTCGCCGCCCTCCAGAACGCTGACGACGGAGTTAGTCGTGCCCAGGTCGATGCCGACCGCACGTGCCATGGTGATTTCCTCCAGCTGACTTGAGTGGAACGGACTCAAGTGTGCACGACGCCCGCGACTCGGTCAACAGACCTGAGTCGCATGGGCTCAACTCTTATCCGTTCCTTACACGCAACTGGGATGTGACCTGCGGAGATGCGACCCGCTGCGGCTGCTGCGGCTTGAGACGAAGCAGTCCGAGTACGACGATCAGGGCGCCGCCGCCCACCCAGAGCACCCCGGTTCCGGCGATCCATCCGAGGTGCACGAGGACCCCGACGAGTACCCCGCCGAAGGCTCCGAGACCGAGGAGGACGATCACCCCCTGAGCGGTGAGCCCGAGCCGCCGCAGCCGGTGGGCGAGATGGTCGGGGGCGGCACGCAGCAGCGGCCGCCCGGACAGGCGCCGGGCGAGGACGACGAGGGCGACGTCGGCGGCCACGACCGCCGTCAGCGCGAACAACACCCCCGCGCCGGAGCCGAGTTCCTGCCCCGCGCGGGTCGTCACGGCCGCCGACGCCGGCACGAAGCCGGTGAACAGCGCTCCGCACGCGCCGAGTCCCACGCGCGCGGGATGCCAGTTGTGCATCAGGAACCCGGTCAGCGCGGCGGCCAGCACGCTCAGCAGCACGGCGAGCCCGTCCATCACCTCGGCCACCGCACAGGCCCCCGCTCCGAAGGCGGTGACGACCCCGACGGTCCCGGCGAGCCCGTCGGCGTGGTCCAGCGACTTGAACCCGAGGGTGACGAACACGATCCACCCGGCCGCGAGCAGCCCCGCGGGCACGCCCGTCTCCTGGTACGGCACCACACAGGCCGCCGCCACGGCCGTACCGCCGACGAGGAACCGCGCCTTGACCCGCCGTACGTCGGCGACGAACCCGAGGAGGGCGACGGCACCCCCCGCGACGAGCAGCCTCCCGACGTCCGGGCCCAGGGGTGTGACCTCCCGCCAGTCCCCCACGACCGCCACGAGACAGGTGGCGGCCACCACGGCCACGCCGCCGGACAGCGGCACGGGCCGCCGCGATCGCCGGTCGACGATTCCGAGGCGCAGGGCGGGCAGCCGCAGCAGGGCGGCGAGCACGGCGGCGAGGAGCAGGGCGGAGGTGGCGGCGAGGATCCCGTAGAGCACAAGCCCAAATTAGCGCTGTATGCACCAATTCAGCGTGAATAACACGATCGGGTCTTAAGGTAACCCTCAGCGATTCAGATCACCCCGCACCCGGCTACAGTGCGGCGGAGGATGGGGGTAGTCTCAGACGGACTGCATAAGTTACCGCTTAGTAATCTCGCTGAAAGAACCCCTCGCAGGCCCGAGGAGCCCCGAAATGCAACTCGCCGCGATCATCGTGTCGCTGGTTCTGATCGTGGTCGGCGTGGCCCTGTTCGCCCGCGCTATCCTTCAGATCTACAACTTCATGCGGCTCGGTCAGAGCGTGCCCGCGGGCACCCGCACCGACGAGCCCGTCCAGCGCACCGTCACCGTGGCCAGGGAGTTCCTCGGCCATACCCGGATGAACCGCTGGGGCATCGTCGGCATCGCGCACTGGTTCGTGGCGGTGGGTTTCTTCTCGCTGCTGCTGACGATCGTCAACGCCGTCGGCCAGCTGTTCCAGGCCGACTGGCTGCTGCCGGTCATCGGCGAGTGGGCGCCGTACAACGTGTTCGTCGAGTTCATCGGCACGATGACCGTGCTCGGCATCCTGACGCTGATCGTGATTCGGCAGCTGAGCAGGCCGGGCAAGCCGGGCCGCAAGTCCCGGTTCGCCGGCTCCAACTTCGGCCAGGCGTACTTCGTCGAGGCCGTCATCCTCATCGTCGGCGTCTGCATCTTCATGCTGCACGCCCTTGAGGGCGCCCAGCACCACGTGGACGGCTACGAGGCCTCCTTCTTCATCTCGTACCCGGTGATCTCGTGGCTGGAGGGCCTGGACGTCTCCACGCTCCAGAACCTCACCTACTTCTTCGCCGGCCTGAAGATCGCGACCTCCTTCATCTGGATGATCACGGTCGCCCTGAAGACCGACATGGGCGTGGCCTGGCACCGCTTCCTCGCCTTCCCGAACATCTGGTTCAAGCGGAACGCGGACGGCGGCACCTCGCTGGGCGCACTGCTCCCGATGACCTCCGGCGGCAAGCCGATCGACTTCACCGACCCCGGTGACGACGACGTCTTCGGCGTCTCCCAGGTCGAGCAGTTCTCCTGGAAGGGCCTGCTGGACTTCTCCACCTGCACCGAGTGCGGTCGCTGCCAGTCGCAGTGCCCGGCCTGGAACACCGGCAAGCCCCTCTCCCCCAAGCTGCTGATCATGTCGCTGCGGGACAACGCGCACGCCAAGGCGCCGTACCTGCTGGCGGGTGGCGGCAAGTCGATGGAGGGCGAGGAGAAGGCGTCTCCCGAGGCCCTCAAGGATGTACCCGCCGCCGCTCTCGCCGAGGCCGAGCGCCCGCTGATCGGCACTCTTGAGGACAACGGCGTCATCGACCCGGACGTCCTGTGGTCCTGCACCACCTGCGGCGCCTGCGTCGAGCAGTGCCCGGTGGACATCGAGCACGTCGACCACATCGTCGACATGCGCCGCTACCAGGTGATGATCGAGTCCGCGTTCCCGTCCGAGGCGGGCACGATGCTCAAGAACCTGGAGAAGAAGGGCAACCCCTGGGGCCTGGCCAAGAAGCAGCGCCTGGAGTGGCTCAAGGAAGTCGAGTTCGAGGTCCCGGTCGTCGGCCAGGACATCGAGGACCTCACCGAGGTCGAGTACCTGTACTGGGTCGGCTGCGCGGGCGCCCTTGAGGACCGCGCCAAGAAAACCACCAAGGCCTTCGCCGAGCTGCTGCACATCGCGGGCGTCAAGTTCGCGATCATGGGCGGCGACGAGAAGTGCACCGGTGACTCCGCCCGCCGTCTCGGCAACGAGCCCCTGTTCCAGGAGCTCGGCATGGAGAACGTCATGGCGCTGAACATGGCGTTCGGCGAGGAGCTGGACGACGACGGCAAGGTGGTCCCGGAGTCCGCCAAGCCCAGGTCCGCGAAGAAGATCGTCGCGACCTGCCCGCACTGCCTCAACACGATCGGCAACGAGTACCCGCAGCTCGGCGGCGACTACGAGGTCATCCACCACACCCAGCTGCTCCAACACCTGGTGGACGAGGGCAAGTTGATCCCGGTGACGCCCGTCGAGGGCATCATCACCTACCACGACCCGTGCTATCTGGGCCGCCACAACAAGATCTACACGCCGCCGCGCGAGATCATCGCGAACGTCCCCGGTCTCCGTAACGAGGAGATGCACCGCCACAAGGAGCGCGGCTTCTGCTGTGGCGCCGGTGGTGCCCGGATGTGGATGGAGGAGCGGATCGGCAAGCGCATCAACAACGAACGGGTTGATGAAGCACTGTCGTTGAACCCCGACATCGTCTCCACGGCCTGCCCGTTCTGCCTGGTCATGCTCACGGACTCCGTGAACGGCAAGAAGAACGAAGGCAAGGCCAAGGAGTCCATCCAGGTGGTCGACGTGGCCCAGCTGCTCCTGGAGTCGGTCAGGACGCCGGTCGCCCCGGAGGACGCGGCGGAGACGGAGAGCGAGCCGGAGCAGGCGCCGGTGAAGTAGCGCTCACGGAACGGCTGTTCGGCGCCCCCAGGTCCTACCGGTCCCGGGGGCGCCGTCGTCGTACCGTCAGCTCTCCCCGATGCTCCGCCCCGCCACGACCATCAGCACGGCGTAGACCGGCTGGAGCCGAGCCGACCAGGCAGGTCGCTGGAGCTCGCGCGGGTCTGCCGTGAAGGTGAGGACCAGACAGCACGGCTGTTCGGCGCCCCAGGTCCACCGGGCCCGGGGGCGCCGTCGTCCCACCGTCAGCTCTCCCCGATGCTCCGCCCCGCCGTGAACATGTGCGTCAGCACCAGGAGGACGAAGCCGCCCACCCCGGTCAGCCCCTCCGCCACGCTCGCCGAGCCGCCCAGCAGCAGCGGACGCCAGCCGGTGAGGACCGCGGCGATCAGCACGGCGTGGACCGTCTGGAGCGGCGCGGACCAGGCCAGTCGCTGAAGGGCCCGAGGGCCTGCCGTGAAGGTGAGGATCAGGGCGAAGACTCCGCCGACGACCATCACGAGGACGAAGGCGATCAGCGCGTCCCGGCCGTTCGCCCCGGCCGGGAACGCCTCCCAGCGCCCCGTGGCGAGCGTCCGCAGGCTCTCGCGCTCATGCACGTACCCGCCGAGCTCCGGCTCCGACCGCGCCCACAGCACCTCCACCTCGGCACCCTCGCGCGGCCTTTCGTGGGTGTACGCGCGCGTGGCCAGCCGCGCGGGGCCGTCGGGCACGGCGACCACGAGGCGGGACGTGTATCCCCGTACGACGTCCTCGCTCAGGTCCTCGCGGACGGCCCGCGGAGTCTCCACCACGGTCGCCACGCTCACCTCGGCGCCCGCGTCCCGCAGTTCGGCGATCCGCTCGTTCACCGTGGAGGCCGTCATGAGCCCGACGAAGAGCGCACCGGCCGCGAAGGTCACCAGCAGCCACACGGCACCGGCGCGGGCCCGGATCCAGCCCACCGAGTCGAACGAGAACCCCAGCGCCTCGTCGAGGGAGCGACGGCCCTTCTCCAGGTCCACACGACCGGACCCGCGCCGCATCCCCCACAGCGCCCCGGCCCGCACCACGGCGCACCCCGCCGCGACCGCTCCCCACCCCAGCGGTCCGGTCCACGGCCGCGGCGTGGACGCCACCCCCAGCAGCCACCAGCACGCCACCGCGGCGGCGACCCATCCCACCAGCCCGCTCAGCCGGACCGTCCACACCAGCACGAACCGCACGCCCCCGCCTCTCCCCCGTCGGCGACGCACACAGGGCTGTCGCCACATCTCGAACAAGTGCATCATTGCCGGGGTCGTTGTCAATGATGCTGACGAGGTGAACGGTGCGCGTGCGAAGAGACGTGAGGGGTACGGCACCCCACGGCGGCCCCCTGATCGCCGCCGTCACCGCCGCCCTCACCACCACCCTCCTCCTGACCGCCTGTGGCCCCACCCAGCACACCGAGTCCGCCGACCGCACCCCCGTCCCGATCGCCGGGGCTTCCGCCCAACTCCCCGTCCCCGAAGGCAAGGGCAGCAAGACCCCCGACGACTTCAACGGCGACGGCCATCGCGACCTCGTCCTGGGCGACCTGGTCAAGGCGCAGGCCCACGCCGACGACCCCGGCATCGGCATCGTCTACGGCGGCGAGCACGGACTCGTGCCGGGGGCCCGGCAGTTGATCGCCCCTCAGAGACAGGGTGCGGCCACCAAGGGCCAACTCCCCGCCGTCTTCGACGCGGAGGCCACCTGCGACCTCGACGGCGACGGCTTCACGGACCTCGTCGTCTCCACCGACCCGCCCTACGACGGCCAGGGCCGCCCCCCGGTCCCGCTCCAGATCCTCTTCGGCTCCCCGACCGGCCTGACCGGCAAGGCCGTTCACCTCACGGTCCCTTCCACTGCCCGCGTCGGCAACGACTGGCCCGACCAGCCGGTGTGCGGCGACTTCGACGGCGACAACGCCCAGGACCTGGTCCTGCACGCGACCGGCGGCAAACTCACCTATCTGCGCGGCCCGTTCACCAGGAAGGGCGCCCCGAAGAAGGCCGCCGACCCGGTCCGGTCACCGGGCGAGGTCCCCACGGGCCCGGCCGCCGACGTGAACCGCGACGGCTACGACGACCTGGTCGTCCGTGCGGCCCAGGGCACCGGCCCCTCCGCGGTCGTCCTCGGCGGCCCGTCGGGGCCGACCCGCACCGGGACCGCCCTGCCGGCCGGAATCGACGTGGCCCTCGGCTCCTTCGGCCGCGGCAAGGCCCTGGACGCGGCGGTCGGCGCCATGGGGGAAACGTCTCTGCGCTACGACCTCCCCACCGCCGTACGCGGAACCCTGGACGCGGCGGGCTCGGTCCTGGACGCCGCCGACTTCGACGGCGACGGCCTCTTTGAACTGGTCTCAAGCGGCTCACGACTTCGGGTCTTCCAGGGCCGTACGACAGGCCTGTCAGCGAAGGCGACGGTGACCGTCGAGCCGCCCGCCACCGGCACCACGCGTGTCGTCGCGGTCGGCGACTACGACGGCGACGGCCGGGCGGACCTGGCCGTACGGACGTACCGGAGCGAGACGAAGGACACCGTGGCGGTGTACCCGGGCGCGAAGAAGGGCTTGGTCGCGGCGGAGCCGTCGGTGACGTTCTCCACGTCGGCGTTCCTGACCGCCTGAGGCCCCTAGGTACTTGCTGAATCTCCCCTTAGGGGATGTCACAGCTCGGCCGCAAAGCCGTCCCCGAAACGTCGGCCCCCGCACACCACTCTCCGGGACCAGGTACGTTCGAAGGCGTGGCTGGATTCAGGATCGGACGCGGCCGGGACAACGGCGCTCCTCACACGCGACCGCAACAACCTCCGTACGGGCAGCAGGCGCCCCAGGGACAGCCGTACGGCTATCCCCCCGCGCCGCAGCCCCACCCGGGCCGGCAGGCGCCGTACGGCACCGCGGGCGGCCAGGGCCAGTGGACCCAGGGCGGCGGGGGCTACGACGAGCCGGAGTACTTCGGCGCGGGCGACGGCGCCCCGCACCCGCAGGGCGACCACGACCCGTACGCGGCCAACAACCCCGGCCACACCCAGGCCTTCTCGGTCGGCGAGGACCCCTACAACCAGGGCGACACCTACCGCGCCGGCTCGGCTGCGGCGGCCCCCGCGGGCCCCCGTCTGCACTGGAAGGAGCTGCTGAAGGGGATCGTCATGTCCCCCAACCAGACCTTCCTCCAGATGCGGGACTACACGATGTGGGGCCCGGCCCTGATCGTGACCTTCCTCTACGGCCTGCTCGCGGTCTTCGGCTTCGAGGGCGCCCGCGAGGACGCGATCAACGCCACCCTGTCGAACGCGGTCCCGATCGTCCTCACGACCGCCGTGGCCATGGTTCTGTCGGCCTTCGTCCTTGGCGTCGTCACCCACGCCCTGGCCCGCCAGCTCGGCGGCGACGGCGCCTGGCAGCCCACGGTCGGCCTCTCCATGCTGATCATGTCCCTGACCGACGCGCCCCGTCTGGTCGTGGCCATGTTCTTCGGCGGCGACGCGTCCTTCGTCCAGATCCTGGGCTGGGCGACCTGGGTGGCGGCCGGCGCCCTGCTCACGCTGATGGTCTCCAGGTCCCACGACCTGCCCTGGCCGAAGGCGCTCGGCGCGTCGGCGATCCAGCTGATCGCGTTGCTGTCGATCGTGAAGCTGGGCACGTTCTAGGTTTTCCCGCGGCAGGACGACAAAGGGCTCCCGGCCGAGGCCGGGAGCCCTTCGCTTCGGTGCTCGCTGCTACCCCGGGAAATCCCGGTCCAGAACCGACCGTACGCCCCTGATCTCACGCTTCCATCGATCGCTCTTCATGGTCTCGCGATCCCAGACGACCACGGGCTCACCCCCGGCCACGCAGTAGCCGTAGACCTGATCCGCGATGTCGTCCGTGAAGAGGTGGTCGAAGTGGAAGGCCCCCTCGAACATCAGCCACGCGATTCCCTCCGCGTGCGCGGACGCCTTCCGCAGGCACTCCCGGAGGCAGCCGGGGAAATCCGGCTCGTCCAGCCGGTCCTCCTCGAAGGTGAGGTCGTACTCCCGGACCACCGCCCGCCCCTGGCCGGGCTCGGCGGACATCTCGAAGAACTCGACCTCGTCCGGAGGCGTGTCGAAGACGCCGAACCCGTCGTCCGGCAGGCGGGATCCGGCCCGCCCGGCCGTGAAGAGGAGGACGACCGCGGGGCCGCTCCAGGTGATGGCCTCCTTGAGGGAGCTCACAGCAGGCCCCACTTCGCGAGGTTCTTGGCACCGGGCACCATCGCGGTGATGATCTTGCCCTGGTACGGCCCTTCCTTCGCCACCATCACCACGATCACCTTGCCGTTGACCTTCTTGGCGAATCCCCTGGCCATTGTGTCACCGGTCTTCCAGTCGAACGTCCGGTCCGGTGAGGTAAGGATCTGCGAGTAGTTCTTCTTGAAGTACTCCAGCTGAGAGGCGACGCTCCCCTTGTTGGGAATCACTCCGTCCTTGATCAGGTGCCGCATGGCGTGGCCACCGCCCTTGTTCAGGTCGGTGAAGGCGTCCTCGACCGTGTCCTCGGTGAACCCGATGGGACAACTCGCGTTGTGCACCAGGACCGGGGTCCGGCCCGCCACCACGTAGTAGGTGTGGAAGTCGGCGATCGTCAGGTTGTGGACGCGCTGCTCGGGCGTGGCCCACGTCCTGGTCCCGCTGACCTGTGCGGAGGCGCCGGTCTCGGTCCGCAGCGCGTCACCCGGCTCCAGCTGTCCCGCGTCGGTCCAGGTGCTCTCGTCTCCCGCCACCCGGAAGGGGTGGTTGTCGGTGGCGGTCACCGTGCCCTTGGACCGCCCGTCGGGACCGGTGACCGAGACGTCGACGAGATTCTTCTGTCCGGTGCTGTTGATGGTCGCCCGGACCCGCTTCGCCTCGGTACGGCCGGTCTCCGGGTCGGTGGAGACGACCTGGTCGCCGATCCTGACGTCCTCGATCTCCTCGGTCCGGCCGTCGGGCAGCAGCACCCGGGTGCCGGGCACGAAGCTGCTCTTCCCGCAGTGGATCTTCTTGAGGAACTTGAGCTTGAGAGCACTGAGCGCGAGGCCCGACAGACACGACGGCTTCTTGGTCTGGAGACACTCCTCGATCTCGTCGGCGCCGATGTACCAGGCGATCAGACGGTCGAGCGTGGTGCTGGTGATGCACCCCATGCCGCCGGCCCCGTCACCACCGCAGACCAGCATCGTCTCGCCCGGCTTCAGGTCCCCGTTCTCCAGGACGATGGACCGGTAGTCGACCAGCCGTCGCTCCAGAGCCGCGCGCAGTTCGTTGTCGCTGAGCGGCTTGCTGGTCTCCAGCTCGGCCTCTTCCTGGATCTGCTGCTTCAGCTCCGCGACCAGCAGGTCGGCCGCGGTCTTCATCGCCTCGGTGGCCGCCTTCGCGGCGGCGGCCGAGTCCGCTTCCGCGGCCAGCTTGGAAAGACCGGCCTGGTAGGCGGAGTTGTTGGCCTCCATGGAGTAGCCGTAGGCGACGGCGGCGGAGTGCTGGGCGCGTTCGGCCGAGCGGGCCGCCGACTGCGCGTCCGCCTGTGCGGCGGCGGCCGCGTCACGGGCCGTCTTCGCGGACTCGGCCGCCTCGGCGGCGGAGTCCTCGGCCTGGTCGGCGGATCTGTCGGCCTGCTCGGCGTACGTGTTCGCCTGCTCGGCGGACTCGTTTGCCTTGTTGGCCCACTCAGTGGCCTTGACGGCGTCCTTACGGGCCTGAGCGGCGACCTTCTGCGCGTCGGCGGCGTCCTTCTGCGCGAGCGCCGCCGACTTGTAGGTGGCCTGGAGCAGGATGTTGACCTCGGCGAGGTGGGCGGCTGCGTTGGCGTCCCGCTGCCGCGCCTGGTACAGACCGATCTCCAGGAAGGGACGCAGCCCGGAAGCCGGACCCGACAGCACGGCCTGGGCCGCGGCCCGCACCTCGGGGCCGCCGGCGGCGAGGGCCTCGCTGACCGCGACGCGGTCGTCGTCCTCCTGCGCCTTGTACTGCCCGGTCTCCAGAAACTCCGCCAGATCGGCCGCGGTACCGTCGAGCGCCTTGCTCGCCGCGGCCTTCACACCCGGACCGCCCTCAGCGGCGATCTTGGCGACGGCGACCCGGTCGTCGTCCTCCTTGCCCGGATAGGCACGGGTGCGCAGCCAGGCACGCACCTGGTCGATCGGCTTGTCCAGTACGTCCAGCGCGGCCTGCTGCTGCGCGGGGATCTCGGTGGTGGTGGCGATGTGGCCGACGCCGGCGCGGTCGTCCTGTTCCATCGCGAGGGCCAGCCTGACGCGGACGAACTCGGCCACGTCGTCGTCGCTGCCGGCGAGCGCGTCCCCGGCGGCGTCCTTCACCCAGGTCCCGCCGCTGCTCAGCAGGTTGACCGCGGCCTGGCGTCCCTTGGCGGCCGTGACCGACAGGTCGGTCGCCGCGGCGGCCTCCGTCAGCAACTGCTGCGTCTGCGCGCCGAGTTCCTGGATGCGGCCGATCTCCCACTGGGAGGCGGCGACCTTCTCGTCGTAGGCCTCGGCTGCCTCCTCGGCCGCCAGGACCGCCTCGTCCTGCTGCTGAGCCAGCCGCTCGGCGTCCGCCTTGCGGGCCAGCTCCACCACGGTCGAGGCCTGTTCGGCCGCCGTCATCGCTCTGTTCGCGGCCTCGGTGGCCGCGTTGGCCGCCTCGGTGGACTCCTTGGCCGCGTCCACCGCCTGACCGGCGGCGTCGGCGGCCTTGTTCGCCGCGATCGCCGCGGCCTCGGCGTGCGCGGCGGTCTCGTTGGCCGCGTCGCGCGACTGCCGGGCGGCCGTGGCGGCCTGCTTGGCATTGGCCTGCGCGGAGTCGGCCGCGCGCGTGGCCTGGTCGGCGAGCCTCTTGGCCTTGGCGGCCGCGGCGGCGGCCTCCTCGCCCTTGGCCCCCGCCTCGCCGGCCCACCGGCCCGCGTCCGCGGCGGCTGCGGCGGCGGCCGCCGCGTTCGCCCCCGCGCTGGCCGCGGCACCGGCGGCGGTGGCCGCCTGCTCGGCGGCGATACCGGCCTGGTCGGCGGCGTCGGCCGCCTTCCGCGCTCCCGCCGCGGCGGCGTTCGCCTTGTCCGCCGCCTTCCGCGCAGCCTCGGCCCGTCCCGCGTCACCGGCCGCGGCACCGGCCGCGGACCTGGCCACGGCCGCCGCGCTGCCGGCCTGGCCGGCAGCATAGGCCGCCTGCGCCGCCGCCGAGGCCGCCATCCGTGCCGTCGCGTTCGCCGCCGCCGCTGCGGAGACCGCGGTACGCGCCGCCTGTGCCGCGCGGTCGGCGGCAGCCGCCGCGCGCGACGCGGCCGCGGCCGCCCGGCCCGCCGACTCCTTGGACTCCTGCGCCTCCGCGGCCGCTTCCAGCGCCGCCGCCTTCGCGGCCTGGGTGGCCTTCGCCGCCTTGGCCGCCTCTTCCTTGGCGGTCTCGGTCAGCTCCTTGGCCCGCTTCTGCGCCGTGTCGGCGAGTTCGGCGAGCTGCGCGACGGTGATCGTCTCCTGGTCCCGCGCGGCCGCGACCGCCCACCCGTCGTCCAGGAACTGCTGTACGTCCTCGTCCGTGCCGTCCAGGGCCTGGCCCGCGAGCAGCCTCACGTTCGGGCCGCCGGTGTACAGCAGCTTGGCGACCTTGACCCGGTTGTCGTCGGCCCGCGCCTTGTACTGCCCGGTCCTCAGGAACGCGCTCACGTCGTCGGCCGTGCCGTTCAGCGCCGTGTTTCCGGCCTTCTTCACGCCCGGACCGCCGAAGGCCATGATCTGCGCCGCCTGGACGCGCTGGTCCTCCTCGTAGGCCGCGATGTAGCCGTCGTCCAGGAAGGCCTGGAGCTCCGCCTCACCGCCGCCCAGCGCGGCGTCGGCCCCGGCGCGCACACCCGGCCCGCCGATGGCCATGATCTGCGCGACCGCGACCCGCAGATCCTCCAGCTGGGCGGCCGGCAGGTCGACGTCCATGAACGTCTGGACGTCGTCCGTCGAACCCAGCAGGGCCGCCTCGGCCTCGCGCCGGACGGCCTGACCGCCGTACTCCCACTCCATGAGGACGTCGGCCCGGTCGTACTCCGGTGCCTCGTCCGCCGCGGCCGGCCCCGGATCGATGCCCAGGACCATCACCAGGGCTGTCAGCGCCGCCACCAAGCCGCGCCGTCCCGGCACGGCCCGCAATCTGACACTCAACGTGTCGCTCCCTCGTTCCGTTGACAATCAGCTCGTTTTGAATTCGACGAGAATCCCCGCACTTTAACCGCACCTTACAGTTTTCATACGCCATCCATAGCCGGGCCAAGCCCAGTCCTTGACCGTTCCTGATAAAGAAACCGCTGTTGACGTACGATACTTTGTCCCCCTTACCTGTCATTTCAGGTGGATTTTCACAACCTTTTCGTTGCCTTTTCTTGATGGAGATCGATACAACCCTTCTCGGGTGTGACCGACGTCATGACAGACCCTCACGGCTCGCCCGGTTTGGGCGAGTTCACGAAGTGGACAGGCCCGGTAACGCGAGGTTGCATAGCTGGCTCAAGCAGTTTTCCGGCAGATGACGAGGGGATGTTCATTGCCGGGAGTGGGGGACTGCATTTTGATTTCACATGCCTTCACACCCGTGCGCGAAATTCATTTCGGCCTGCCATTCCTCGCCCGGAACAAAGAGCCAGGATTGTGATGAAGGGACGTTCCTCAATGCCGTCGAGATCGCACCGCAAAAGACTCATGGGCACCGCTGTGGGGGCTCTGGCCGCCGGAGCCCTGGCCTGGACCGTCCTGCCGGGCGGTGGCCCGGCCACGCCGGTGTCGGTGGCCGACGAGGCTCCGGGTTACGCGGTGGAGGACTTCGACTAC
>NZ_JBJDQL010000028.1:0-106178 GCF_044903305.1 Streptomyces sp. NPDC019531
CAGGTCTCTCGAGGTCTCCACGGACAGACCAACGAAGAATCCGCAATCAGGTCACTGAACTGGGAAAACACTTCGGGTAGTTCAGTCAACAGGTAACAGGTCGAATTCGGCCCGGCCATACAGCTGCCTCTTGATCTTCTTGATGCGGTTCACGGCGCCCTCGGTGCCGCCCGAACTCCAGCGGAGCGTGAGCCCGGCGGTGACGGCGTCCAGGTCGCCGGTCAGTCCGCGGGCGAAGCCGGCCAGGCCGGGCAGGTCCGCCACGAGGGCCTCGTCGATCCAGGCGGGCAGGAGGACGCCGGTCTGCTGGGTGAGCATGTCACCGAAGTCGCGGACGAGGCGGTGCGCGGCGGCCAGTTCGGGGCAGCCGTCCAGGAGCACTTCGAGCTGCTGGCGTTCATCCTCGGTGAGCGAACTCGGGCGGCGGGTGAGCCAGCCGGTGACCTGCCGTGTGCTGGGTGGTGCCGGGGGCGGCTGCGGGGTGCAGCAAGGCTGGTGCAGGCGGTGCCGCGCCCAATCGCGCAGCGTGGAGTAGCTGCCCTGCCAGCCGCGGTCGGCGAGTTCGCGGTGCGGGGCCGTGAGGGAGATGCGGCCGCGGGTCTCGGCGATGCGCCGGGGCAGGCAGGCGGGGTGGACGTCCAGGTTGCTGCCGAGCCGGTGGCGTCCCGGGGACACCTGGTGCCAGTGCTCGGCGCGGGCGTACCGCTGCACCGTGTGACGGCCCCGGCCCAGATGGCGGGCGATGGCCCGGATCGTCTTCTTAAACGGCTCCAGCCTGGGCGAATGCCGTCGCGTCGTCCGACGCGGAGCGGGCACGGTCGAACACTGTGCCTCGCGCACCAGTAGAGGATGAGCCCTCCACCGGGGCCCTCCGGGCCTCGCGTCGGTCGCATCCACCTTGAATTCGGCGAACTCGCCGATCAGGAGGCCGTCGCCCGGCGAGTGGGCGCGCCCGGTACGGCGCGCCCACCTCGGCTCACTCGGCGGTGCCCAGTGCCGCGACCGGGCTGACCCGGGCCGCGCGGCGGGCGGGCAGCAGGCCGGCGAGCGCGGTGATGCCCACCAGCCCCGCGAAGACCGCCAGCAGTTGCCCGACGGGCAGCAGCAGCGGCGCGCCGAGGTTCAGTACCCGGACCGTCAGCCAGGCGTAGGGCACGCCGAGGGCCAGTCCGAGGACGCCGCCGAGGACCCCGTACAGGCCGGCCTCGATGCCGATCATGAAGCGCAGCCTGGAGCGGCTGAGTCCCAGCGCCCGCAGTAGTCCCGACTCGCGGGTGCGTTCCAGCACGGTGAGACCGGTCGTGGTGCCGACGCCGACGACGGCGATGAGCACGGTGAGCCCGAGCAGACCGAGCGCCGAAGTGGCCGCCACCTCAAGATCGGCGCTGCTGTTGTCGCGTTCCTCCGCGAGGATGCTCAGCTGGGCGTCGGTGTTCGGGCCGACGGTCTTCTCGATCGCCCTCGCCGCCGCGTTGCGGGCCGTCTGCCCACCCTCGGCGGCGTTCGCCAGGATGCCGGTCGGCCGCGACGAGGCGCCGATTTTCTCCAGGTCGGCGGGGGTGGCGATCAGGTCGGCGTGCAGGGGCGCTTCGGTGGGCAGCGTGGCGGCGACGGTTTCGCGGATGGTGCCCTTCGTGGGCGTGGTGATCGTGAAGCTGTCGCCGGCCGTCACGCCGAGCAGCTGGGCGAGCCGGGCGTTGACGATCACTCGGCCCGGACCGAGATCGCTCAGCTTGCCGGTGTCCGTGTACAGCTGCCGTGAGGTGGGCAAGGCGGCCAGGTCCAGGTCGGTGGCACTCACGTCGGACCCGCCGATGGAGACGTCGGTCATGCGGTAGTCGATCACGTTGGCCAGCTGCGGCAGGGCCTTGGTCCGGCGTACGACGTCTGCGCCGAGGCCATCGCTGTCGCGCAGGTCGAAGTCCGCCGGGGCCGTGAGTGCGAGGCCCCGATCCGCCCAGCCCTGCAGGCTCGCGACGCCGACGAGGGTGCCGGAGACGAGTGTGACGCCGAGCGCGACGACGACCGACACGGCTGCGGCGCGGCGCGGGGTGCCGCCGACGCCGCCGACGGCGAGGGTGCCGGTGGGCCCGAGCCTGCGCAGTGGCAACCTGACGGCGGCCAGCACCAGGCGTACGAGCAGCGGGCCGAGGGCGATCAGCGCGAGGAAGGCCAGCGCACCGGACGCGACAGTCCCCATCAGGCTCGCGGACGCGTCGTAGTTCGCGTTGCCCGGTTCGGGCATGTCGATGAGGATCAGGCCGACCAGGAGGAGGGCGGCTGCGGCGAGGAACAGGCCGGAGCCGAGGCGGATCAGACCGATGCCGCGTTCCCCCGACACGGTGCCGGCGCTGCGCAACGCCTGCAGAGGGGAGACGCCGGCGGCGGACAACGCAGGGGTGAGCACCGCGCCCAGTGTCACCAGCACGGCGCCGAGTACCACCGCCAGGGCCGCGGGAACGGGCACCCCGGGAGCCTGGAGGGTCTGGCCTGCGGCGCCCGCGATCACCGGGGCGGCGTGTCCGGCGCCGAGCGCCAGCAGGACGCCGGCCGTACCGGAGGCCAGGCCCACCAGCGCGCCCTCGACGGCGAGTGCCCGGACGAGTTGGCCTCGTTGGGCCCCGATGGTGCGCAGGAGCGCCAGTTGGCCCAGCCGCTGCGCGAAGACGATGCGGAACGTCGACGTCGAGACGAGGGTGGCGGCGACCACGGCAATCGCCAGGAACATCGCGATGAGCTGGAAGATGTCCGCGTACTGCTTCGCCGCGTTCTTCGCCTCCATGGCCCGCACGGTGTCGCCGGGGGTGAACTCGACAGCCGCGCCGGCAGCCCGCTGGAGCACCGGAGACAGCCGCTCGGACAGAGCTCGGACGGACACCCCGGGTTCCGCGCGGATGTCCAGCTGCGGATATCCCTTTGTGCCGCCCAGCGAATTGATGGTGGCGGCGGGGGCGTAACCAGTGGTCCCCCGGTCGGAGTTCGCCTGTACAACGGCCGTGACGGTCACGGTGACCGTCTTCGTCCCGCCGTCCTCGCCCGCCGGGAAGAGCATGCCGACACGGTCGCCGGGCTCGATCTCGAACTGCTGCGAGGCCTGGCGGTTCACGGCCACCTCCCGGGGACCGTCCGGGTAACTGCCCGCCACTACCTGAACCCGTGACAGCCGCCCGGTGCCCGGGTCGCCCTGAAGGTTCAGATAGTGCCTTGAGACGTCGGCGAGCGATACCCCGATCTCCGTCCGGGCTGCGGCCTCGGCCACGCCGGACACTGCCCGGACGGCCTTGATCTGCGCGTCGGTGATGGCCGGCGCGTCCCCGCCCGCGTCCGCCGTGACGATCAGGCTGGTCGCCGCGGGGGTCCCGCTGAAGCGGTCGAGGGCGGTTCGTTCGGTGATCTGCTGGGCCATCACGGTGCCGAACACGACGAACGCGGCGACGACCACCGCCAGACCCGTCATGACGAGCCGGCCGGGCCGGACCAGCACGCCGGCAAGCTGGGTGCGCAGCACGGCGGCGTTGCCGATGCCCGGTCCGCGGCTCATCGGGTACCCGCCATGCTCCGCAGCGCGTCGGTTACCGACGTCAGGGTCGGGGAGTCCAGGTCGCCGACGATCCGGCCGTCGGCCAGGACGACGACGCGGTCGGCGTAGGCGGCGGCGCCCGCGTCGTGGGTCACCATGACGACCGTCTGCCCGAGGTCGCGTACCGAGTCGTGCAGGAAGCCGAGCACCTCTGCGCCGGAGCGCGAGTCCAGGCTGCCGGTGGGCTCGTCGGCGAAGACCACAGCGGGCCGCGACGCCAACGCCCGGGCCAGCGCTATCCGTTGCTGTTGGCCACCGGACAGCTCACTGGGCCGGTGGGCCAGCCGGTCGCCGATGCCCAGCACGCCGCAGAGGTGGTCGAGCAGCTCTTGGTCGACGGGCCGGCCGGCCAGGTCGAGCGGCAGCGTGATGTTTTGCAACGCGGTCAGTTGCGGAAGCAGGTTGAACGACTGGAAGACGAAGCCGATCTTGTCGCGCCGTACGGCGGTCAGTGCGCGGTCGGACAGGCCGGTGAGATCGGTACCGTCGAGCAGCACTTTCCCGGAGGTCGCGGTGTCGAGGCCGGCCAGGCAGTGCATGAGGGTGGACTTGCCGGAACCCGACGGGCCCATGATGGCGGTGAACTGCGCGCGGCCGAAGCCGACGGTGACCCCGTCCAGGGCTCGTACTCCGGTGTCGCCCTGGCCGAAGACCTTGACGAGGTCCTCCGCTCGGACGACGGCATTGCCGTCGTCCCGGGAAATGCTTTCATTGTCGTGCGCATCGGCACGGGCACTCATTGTCTGTTTCCCCTCAACGACTTTGCGGCTTACAGCTCTACGACGTGGAACGCGTCAGGCCGCGAGGGGCGGGAAAACGAGGGTGCGCTTGACCGCGGTGCAGTGCGAATTCGCCTGCGCCGACACATCGGCCAGGCCCGCCTTGGTCGGCGCCTCGCCCTTTCCCGTCAGGTGGGCGGCGATCGAGCTCTCGTACCGGGCGATCTGGTACCCGAGGTAGCCGTCCTTCATCTGCGCCTTGCGCAGGTCGTGCATCTTTTCCATCCACTTCATGACGGTGGACTTGTCCTGGGCCTGCGCCTCGTCGATGATCCTCTGGGCCAGCGCGCAGTCGGCAGCGGAAGCCTGGCTCGGCGCATTGCGCTGATGCCACCAGTAGGCACCGCCGGTTCCTACCGCCGCAAGAATCACGATCGCCACGATCCCGAATACCAGTGCCTTTACCCTCGGGCTTCCGATCTTGCCGGTCTGCGTTTCAGATGTAGCCATTTGAGGCCTCCAGAGAATTGTCAAGACACGTTCGTTCGTGTCATCAACGATTCTTGCCGGGCAGGCTTTTCGGCACATCGGATCGGGATACGACCTCCGGGGCCGGGCACGTACGACCCGGGTCGTACGCCGGGCGGGATCCGGGTCCTACGCCGGTATGGGACCGGGCCGCAGGCAGGGCAGGGAGGTGCGGGTAGGCGGTGCGGTAAGGGTCAGCCGGACGACGGGGTCAGCCGGACGACGGCCGGACCAGACCGACCTCGTACGCCAGCACGACGGCCTGCACCCGGTCGCGCAACTCCAGCTTGGTCAGAATCCGCCCGAGGTGCGTCTTCACGGTCGTTTCGGCGACGTAAAGGCGGGCGGCGACCTCGGAGTTGGACAGCCCCTGGGCGACCAGTTCCAGTACGTCCCGCTCCCGCTCGGTCAGGACGGCGAGCCGGTCGTCCTCGTGCTGCGGTGCGGAGTTGAGCTGTCCGGCGAACCGGTCGAGGAGCCGGCGGGTCACGCGGGGCGCCACGACGGAGTCGCCCGCCGCCACCACGCGGATCGCGGCGAGGAATTCCTCGGGCGGCACGTTCTTGATGAGGAAGCCACTCGCGCCGGCCTGCAGCGCGGCGAACGCGTCCTCGTCGGTGTCGAACGTGGTGAGCACAAGGATTTTGGGCGGGTCCGGGCGCGTGACGAGTTGCTGGGTGGCCTCCACCCCGTCCATGACCGGCATACGGATGTCCATGACGACGACATCGGCCGGAGTTCTGTCCAGCAGCGAGAGAGCCTCTGCCCCGTCCCCGGCCTCGCCGACGACGTCGATGTCGGACTGCGCGTCCAGCACCATGGCGAATCCGGCGCGCACCAGCGGCTGATCGTCCACGACGACCACCCGGATCGGCCTCTTCGTACCGCTCGAACCGTTCATGCCACTCATGCAGCTGTCCTCACCGGAAGCTCGACCCTGACCTGCCACCCCGGGCCGAGCCGGGGGCCGGCGGTGAACCGTCCGCCATGCACCTCGACCCGCTCCCGCATGCCCACGAGCCCGTTGCCGCCCGACCCGGGTACGACCGGAGTGGAGCCGGCCAGCTTGCCGGCCCCGTCGTCGACCACCTCCAGCACGGCGGTGCCGTCGTCGAACCGCAGCGTGACGGAGACCTGAGCCGAGGGGCCGGCGTGCCGCAGCGCGTTCGTCATGCCCTCCTGGGCGATCCTGAAAAGGGTCAACTCGTCGGCGGCCGAGAGCCCCTGGCGCTCGCCCTCGATACGCAGCTCCACCTGGAGTCCGGCGACGCGGGCCCGCTCCACCAGCGGTTCGAGATGGGCCAGGCCGACCCGGCGACGATCACTGTCGTCCTCGGCGTCGGACCCCTTGGTGCCCCGCAGCACCTCGACGATGCGGCGCATGTCCTCCAGCGCGTCCCGGCCGATGCCCGCGATCGTCTGCATCGCCGTGCGGGCCCTGTCCTGATCCGCCACGATCGCGTAACTGGCCCCGTCGGCCTGCACGATCATCACGGCCAGGCTGTGCGCCACCACGTCGTGCAACTCACGCGCGATCTCCGCGCGTTCCTCGGCGGCGGCGATCTGGGCGAGGTGGGCACGCTCCCGCTCCGCGGTGGCCGCGCGTTCCTCAAGGACACCGACGTACAGCCGGCGGGTCCGCAACACGTACGAGGTCATCCACACCGCCACGCATGCGCCCGCGGCCGCCAGGGCCTCGTTGAGACCGTCCCGGCCGGCCTCAGAGGTGACATCGGCCGTGCCACCGAACACCAGCATGATGCCCAGAACGGAGATGCCACCGGCGGCGTACGCCTTCCATATCTGCTCGGTATGGCTCACCACGGTCACCATCGCGATCAGGACGGCCATGTCGTACATGGCCCCTTCGCTTGCCAATGGCTCGGGTAGAACCGACAGCCGATACTGCACCAGCGCGAGGGCGGAAACGACCGCCATCACCGTCATGGGCCAGCGCCGGCGAAACGCCACGGCCGCCGCCATCGAGAAGCCTATGGGCATGTCGTAGGCCCCGTAGGACAGCGTCGAATAGGCCACCACCAGCGCGAGGACCAGATCGTAGACCGTGTGCACCCACGGCACTGACCACATCTGGCGCCTCATGGCGGTCAGCGTACACGTCCCGGTCATACGAACTGATGGAGCTCGCGCCGGGTGCGAGCGTGGTGGAAGTGGGCTGTGGGTACGGGGCTTCCGGGCCGTGCAGGGTTCTCATTCATGCTCGGGTCGGGCGTTGGATCGCATCAGCAGATGGTTGTGGCGTCCGCGCATACCCGGAGAGATCCGGGCCGCATCCGTACGCCGGCAGCCGCGGCGACCGCGGCGAAGCGGCTGCGGGAGTACGACGCCAGCACCGCTTTCATGGTCGTCCACATGGAGAACTGGAACGGCCGAATCCCGGAGGAGCGACGGTCGCACACGGCCCCATGCCCACACAACCGGCAGATGAGACGACGAACCAGCCCCGGGGACGGTCGGCGCGACGCCCCCCCTGTCCGTCCCCTGGATCTTGGTAGCGAGCGACACGAGACGCGCCGTACGAACCCCCGCGCAGCGGATTCCGTTTCCAATGCACGGAGGCTCCGCCCCACTTCGCCGGGCAAAAGCATCTATGGCTATTGGGGGTAAGGAGGTAGGGGGCCACGGCGTCGAACTGTCTACGCTGGGTCATGAACGTGCTGATCGGGCGGTCGCCGACGTCCGTCGGCCGACGGCCCGGCCAGGGCGTCGACGAGGCTGAGGAGCCCTCGCAGTGCTGGCGTGGCGCTTGCCGCCTGGTGGGCCAGGGCGAGGTCCACGGTGGGCATGGGTGCGGTCACGCGCTTGAGCCGCACCCCTGGTATACGCAGCGCACGGGCACGCCCCTCGGGCACCGGGGCGATGCCGACGCCCGCGGCGACGCTGAGGAGGAGTTGCTCGTCGTCGGGTTCTTCCCGCACGATGCGTGGCCCGCCGTCGGGCCACAGCTGCCGGGAGATCAGGTCGTGCATTCCGGGGGCGTTCTCGCGCGGCCAGAGAATCACGAGTTCGGCGGCGATGCGCCCGCGGGTGACCCTGCGTTCGCGGGCAAGAGGATGATCCGCGGGGACGGCCACGAGGAGTTCCTCGCGGGCGATGTGCCGGCACTCCAGGCCCACGTCGTCCAGCGGAGGCCGTACGAAGGCGGCATCCAGCCTCCCGGCCAGCAGCTCGGTGATGTTGTGCGCCGTCCATCCCGTCCGTACGACGAGATCCACGTCTGGATGGAGGGTACGGAACGCGGTGAGGAGGGCGTCGACGGGGCCGCCGCGGGCGGAGCGGGTGAGGGCCAGGCGCAGTTGCCCCTGCCGTCCGCCGACGGCCGCGCGGATCCGTTCCCGCGCCGCGTCCGCGCGGGCCAGCAGTTCGCCGGCTTCGCGGGCGACGACCTCACCGACGGCGGTCAACCGGCAGCCCCGGCTGTTGCGTTCGAGCAGCGGAGTGCCGATGTCCCGTTCCAGCGCCCTGATCTGCTGGCTCAGGGCAGGCTGGGCGATGTGCAACCGGTGCGCGGCCCGCGTGAAGTTCAACTCCTCGGCCAGCACGAGGAAATACCGCAGCCGCCGCAAGTCCATCCTCAACTATAAGCACTTCTTATGGCATTGCACATGACTGGTCTTGGACAGGTCGTCAACTCCCCGCCGACAGTGGGAAGCACACGGTTCGGCGATCAAGGGGGGAAGCATGGGCGACAGGTTCGACGCGGTCGTCGTCGGCGCCGGAGTCATCGGGCTCACCACCGCACTGCGCCTGCAGCAGGCCGGCGCCCGCGTCGCCGTGGTCGCGGCCGAGTCGTCGATCGTGACGACGTCCTCCGTCGCGGCGGCGGTCTGGTATCCGACCCGCACCCGGTTCGAGGCGCGCGTACTGGACTGGGCCACCCACACCTACGACGAGTTCGCCCGCCAGGCGGCGAAGGGGGTGCCCGGCGTGGTCATGCGCCCCACCCGGATGCTGCTGCGCGGCAAGGCCCACGACGTCCCCTGGTGGGCCGCGGCCGTCCCCGACCTCCGCGCCCTGCGAAGGGACGAGGTACGGGCCCCCTACACCGGGGGCTGGGCGTTCACCGTTCCGTCCGTGGAGATGTCCCGCTACCTGCCTTGGCTCCAGCAGAGCTTGGCCGCGGCGGGCGGCACGCTGATCCATCGCCGTATCGACGCCCTGGAACAGGCGGGCGTATGGGCTCCCACGGTGGTGAACGCCTCCGGCCTGGGCGCCCGCGCCCTGTGCGGCGACACCGAAGTGCGGCCGGTGCGGGGGCAGTTGGTTCTCGTGGCCAACCCCGGTCTGCACACGTCCGTGCGCGACGCGGACAACGCCGACGGCTACACCTACGTCCACCCCCGCAGCACGGACATCGTCCTCGGCGGCACCTTCGAGATCGGCGAGTGGGACACCACGCCGTCCCCGGCCACCGCGGCCGCGATCCTGCGCCGCTGCACCGAACTGCTGCCGGAACTGGCCGGCCTACCGGTCCTCGGTCACCGGGTGGGCCTGCGGCCGTATCGAGAAGGCGGCGTCCGCCTGGAGGCCGACCCGCACCCTCACGGCCGGGTGCGGCGGCTGGTGCACAACTACGGCCACGGAGGCGCCGGAGTCACCCTCGCCTGGGGCTGCGCGGACCACGCAACCGCCCTTGTCGGCGGGGCCGTTCGGCCGGGATGAGCCCCTGCCGCTCGCAACTCCCCTTCGTGCGGCTCCACACGTACCCCTGTACCGCTCCCGTTCGTACTGCTCCCGTTCTCGAGGATTGGGTGTGCGCTGATGGATTCCGTCGAACCCGCGGAGATCAACACTTCCACCACGGCGGCGGGTGGGACGCAACCGCAACCCGGCCGGCCGCCGGTGAAGCCCCCCGCCGAGGTGCGACGCCGCACGCTGCTGCTCGCCGCCCTCGGAGCGACCGCCGTAGCCGTCCCGCTCGCAGTGATCGAGTCCAGAGCTGACGACGCCGCCAACCCCCGCAAGGCCACGCTCACCGTCCCCGACGGCCACGCCGACAGCGTGGCGTTCAGTCCGGACGGCAAGACGCTGGCCGCAGGACTGTCCGGAGCCCGGGGCACCGGCAGCACGCTGCGGTTGTGGGACGTGGCGGAGGGCACCGCCACCACCCCCTGGGCCGACCACGTCGAAGACCTGACAAAGGTGGCCTTCAGCCCGGACGGCAAGACGCTGGCCATGACCGGCGCCCTCGCCGTGTACCTGTGGAACATGGCGGATCGCACCAGCATCGCCCTCCCCCATCCCCAGCCCACCCTGGACCTGGCGTGCGCCCCGGACGGCAGGACCCTGGCCACCGGCGGCCGCGACGGCGTGGCCCGGCTGTGGGACCTGCCCACCCGCGCCCTCACCCATGCTCTGACGGCCCCGGGCACGGCCGCTGTCAACGCGGTGGCGTTCAGCCCGGACGGCCTGACCCTGGTCACCGGCAGCGCGGACCTCACCGAAAGCCCGGTGCGGCTGTGGGACTTGCTCACTCGGACCGTCGACGCCACCCTCGAAGCCCCGCGCAGGCACGGCTTCACATCGGTCGCGTTCGGGCGGGTCGGCTACATCATGGCCACGGGCAGCGCCGACAACATCGTGCGGGTGTGGGACTACGGGACAGGCACCGTCACCGCCGCGCTCACCGGCCACACCGGCGCGGTGACGACAGTGGCGTTCAGCCCGGACGGAGACACCCTGGCCACCGGCAGCGAGGACAGGACCGTGCGGCTGTGGGACTCGAGCACACTCGACCTCGTCCCCATCGACACCCTCACCGGCCACACCGACAAGGTGACAACGGTGGCCTTCAGCCCGGACAGCAAGACCCTGGCCTCAGGGAGCCTCGACGGCACGGTGCGGCTGTGGCGGACCCGATGACCCCGACTTCGGTCACGCACAGCCGGTTCAACGCGGCGCGGGTGCCGTCCGGGCAGACTCTGCGATCGCTCGCGGCCTGACGCCGCGCTGCTCAGAAGTTGACTTCAACTCCCTCTGAAACAAACCCAGTTGACCATTGGCGGACGCAGTCATGGCTGTGAGAGATGCGAAGCCCGCGCCCGGAACCGTGTTGCGTGGCAGAGGCGGAAGCGCGCACCTGCTGAGCGAGGCCGTTGTGCTGGACCGGGCAGGGATCCGGCTGGTCATTCCCCTCGACGCGATCGAGACCGACCACTCCGGAACCGAACTCGCGGGCAGCGGATTCGGGCCGTTGAGCGGGAGTTGACACTCTCACACCTCAAGGAGAACGTTTCCGCAGGTCAGAGCATGTTTACGGTGGGGCGGGTGGGACTCGAACCCACGGCCGGCGGATTATGAGTCCTTTGAGGATCTTGGCGGCCCTTGTCGATCCTTGTGTCCAACCTGCGTCCAGAACGCGTCCCCCGATGGGCACGCACACCCGGTTCAAGGACCCTCTCCCCAGTCGAGGAGAGAGGTCTCAAGACCATGCGCAGCGGATTTCCTTTCCAACGCGCAGAGGCTCTGCTCCGCGCGCCGGGGCTGAGTCTCCACGGCAATGGTCACAGGTCAAAGGTTTACGCGCAGCGTGCCAAGTTCCACTGTTGCCAACCGCTAGGCCACCCGCTTCAGCCCTTGAGGGCCGGACAAAAAGTCAGTGCTGATCCGCCGTCAGAGGGTCCACACATCGAGGCGTCGCCGACACCCGTTCCAGGGTGTCGCGCTGGTCGGCGTACACGGACGGCACCATGGCCGGTCTGCGCTGGTGCCTCGCGCAGGCCTCCGAGGCTTCGACCCACCCCAAAAAATGTGCCCCCCGTCACCACCCTGCGAGGGCGCAGCTACCGCCTGGAACTCTGGCGGGCCCGCCACGCGTTCCCGCATGCCCACCAGGCGTGTCCCTGTCGTGGACACCCGCGGCAAACCCTCAGTGCACGATCCGGTAGCGGTGTTCGGGCCGGCCGGTGGTGCCGTAGCGAAGTTCGGCCTGTTCAGCGGCGTCCGAACACTGATACCAGGGATCTCCCGGCGGTGACTTCACGGCCGGGAACGCGGCCCGACCGGCCGATCACTGTTCCCCGGTTCAGTCCACGCTGGGCCGGGCGAGGCCGTGGTCGTAAGCGAAGATCACGGCCTGGATGCGGTCGCGGGCTCCGATCTTGGCCAGGACGCGGCCGACGTGGGTCTTGACGGTGGACTCGGACAGGACGAACCGGATGGCGATCTCGCCGTTGGTCCAGCCCTTGCCGACGGCGACGAGGATCTCGCGTTCGCGGTCGGTGAGGGAACTCAGCCGCGGATCCTCGGCGGAGTCGCTTCTGTGGGCGGGGACGTACTGGGCGTACTCGTCCAGGAGGCGGCGGGTGAGCGCGGGTGCGATGACCGCGTCGCCGTCGGCGACGGCGCGGATGCCGGCGAGGAGTTCCTCGGGGCGCGCGTCCTTGAGGAGAAAGCCGCTGGCGCCGGCGCGGAGAGCGGCGTGGACGTATTCGTCCAGGTCGAAGGTGGTGAGTACCAGGACGCGCGAGCGTCCGCCGGCGGCGGCGATACGGCGGGTGGCCTCGATGCCGTCCATGCCGGGCATGCGGACATCCATCAGGACGACGTCCGGGCGCAGTTCGGCTGTCTTGCGGACGGCATCGGCACCGTGGGCGGCCTCACCGACGACGTCGGTCTCGGGGACGGAGTCCAGGAGCAGGTGGAAGCCGTAGCGTTGCAGCGGTTGGTCGTCCACGATGAGGACGGTGGTCACCGGGCACCACCTTGGGGTGTGAGGTCGAGGACGGCTTCGACGCTCCATCCTCCGCCGCCCGTCGGCCCCGCGCTGACGGTTCCGCCGTACAGAGCCGCTCTCTCCCGCATGCCCACCAGGCCGTGTCCTTCCTCGTTCGGTGGTCCGGACGGTGTGGCCGGGCCGGTGTCCTGGACCCGGATGGTCAGCCGACTGTCCTCGACGAGGATCGCCAGGTGCACCCGGGTGCCGTTGTCTGCGTGCTTCAGTGTGTTGGTGAGTGCTTCCTGGACGATGCGGTACACCGTCAGCTGTACCCCGCCGTCCAGGGCGTCCGCGTCGCCGGAGGTCCGGTAGATGACCTCCAGTCCGGCGGCGCGCACCTTGGCGCACAGCGCGCCGATGTCCACGATGCCGGGCTGCGGGCTGAGCTCGGCCCCGCCCGGGGGACCCTCCACGGTCTCGCGCAGCACGCCGAGCACGCGCCGTAGCTCGCCGAGGGCCTGACGGCCGGTGTCGCCGATGAGCTGAAGAGCTTCCTTGCCCCGTGCGGGGGCGATGTCGGTGGCATACGCGCCGGCGTCGGCGAGCGTGATGATGACGGACAGGTTGTGGCCGACGATGTCGTGCATCTCGCGGGCGACCCGGGTGCGTTCGGTGGCCGTGGCCAGCCTGTTGCGCTGGTCGCGCTCGATCTCCAGCCGGGCGGCCCGTTCCCTCAGCCCGGCGAGCTGGGCCCGGCGGATCCTTACCATCAGGCCGAGCGCGACGGCCGCGGTCGCCGTGCTCAGCAGGAAGAACAGCGCGTCCCAGACGGACACCGCCGACGACACGCGTACAGCGACCAGCCCCATGGAGCCCGCCATGGCGGCACAGGCCCACGGCAGCTGCCGCAGCCTCCCGTGCAGGGCCAGGCTGTACAGCGCGACGAAGAGGGCTACATCCGCGCGCAGTGCGGCGCCCAGGGACCATTGGAGGACGAAGACCGCCGTGATGGCGGCGAAGGCCGCCCCGGGTCTGCGCCGCCGCCACAGCAGGGGCAGCACCAGGCCGGCCTGTACCGCCAGCATGCCCGCGACGGGCAGCTGGGTGAAGGCAAGCCGCAACCTGCGCGGACCGTCACCGTCACCGTCGCCCGCACCGTCGTGGAACAGGTCGGGCACGCAGAACATCAGGAAGACCAGGACCACGACCGCGGTGTCCAGCACCCACGGATGTGTCCGGTCGGCCTGCCGCAGCCGCTGGCCGCCTCGGGTCAGACGGGCGACCAGCGGTCCCATCCCGCTGATGTCATCGGTGGTCACGGCTGTCACGCTGCCATGGTGCGGCCGGTCAGACGTCGCTGCGCGCGAGCCGGTAGGCCGCACCCGCCAGCGCCAGTGCCGTCCAGCCGAGGAAGACCAGCAGCCCGGCACCCGGTGACAGGGTCGTGGAGTCGTGGGTCAGGGCGAACATCGCCTCCCCCGCGTTGGAGGGCAGGTAGGGGCTGATGTCGTGCTGCCAGGAGCTCGGCAGCAGGGAGATCAGCCCCGGGATCAGCATCAGGGTGGCCACCAGCACCGAGATCCCGCCGGCCACCGACCGCAGCAGTGCGCCCAGGGCGGTGCCGATCACCCCGACCAGGCCGAGGTAGAGCCCGGCGCCCAGCAGGCTTCGTACGACTCCGGCGTGCGTCAGGCTCATCGCGGCGGGTGTTCCGGAGACGATGCCGCTGCCGAAGCCGAAAGCGACGAACGCGCCGAGCGTGCCGACCACCAGCGCGACCAGCCCGAACACCGCCGCCTTGGACCACAGCACGGGCAGCCGGCGGGGGACCGCCGCGAGCGTCGAGCGGATCATGCCGGTCGAGTACTCACCCGCCGTGACCAGCACGCCGAGCACACCCAGGGCCAGCTGGGCGAAGTTCGTACCGAACAGGGACAGGCTGACAGCCGTCGCATCGGCGAAGTCCCGGTCTGTGTGGCCGGAGTTGATCCCCGACTTGTAGTGGCTCGCGGAGATCAGGCCAAAGGCCACCAGGAACAGCAGACCGAGGCCCAGGGTGATCCACGTCGAGCGCAGGGACCACAGCTTGGCCCACTCCGAGGACAGCACGCGCCGTCCGGTCACCCGGTAGACAGGGCGAGCGGGGGCGGTCCGGGGTTCCTCGGCAGTTGCGGTGAGGGTGCTCATGCGGACGACCTCTCAATGGTCTCGATCCCGGTCGTGGAGCCGTGGTACTCCACGGCGTCCCTGGTCAGGTCCATGAACGCCTCCTCCAGCGACACCGTCCGTGCGCTCAACTCGAACAGCGGGATCCCGTGCTCGGCCGCTTTCAGCCCGATCTGGCGGGCGGTCACTCCGGTCACCTGCAGTTCCTCGGAACCGACGCGCCCGGTGATGTCGACGCCCGGCCCCGCCAGTACGTCCCGAAGCCGCGCCGGGTCCTGCGTCGCGACGTTCACCGAGTCCCCTCCCGCCTCGCGGATCAGGTCGGCCACGGTCGTGTCGGCCAGCAGCCGCCCGCGCCCCACGATGATCAGGTGGTCCGCGACCAGGGCCATCTCGCTCATCAGGTGGGAGGACACGAACACCGTCCGTCCCTCGTCAGCGAGCGTCTTCAGCAGGTTGCGGATCCAGAGCACACCCTCGGGATCCAGGCCGTTGACCGGCTCGTCCAGCATCACCGTCTGCGGATCGCCCAGCAGCGCCGCCGCGATGCCCAGCCGCTGGCCCATGCCGAGAGAGAAGGCGCCGGCTCGCTTCTTCGCCACGCTGCCGAGTCCGGCGAGGTCGATGACCTCGTCGACCCGGCGGCGCGGAATGCCGTGGGTCAGTGCGAGGGCCCTGAGGTGGTTGTACGCCGAGCGGCCCGGGTGGATCGACTTCGCCTCCAGAAGGGCGCCGACCTCCTGGAGCGGTGCCTGGTGGCGGGCGTAGTGGTGGCCGTTCACGGTGACGGAGCCGCTCGTCGGGGCGTCGAGGCCGACGATCATGCGCATGGTCGTGGACTTGCCCGCGCCGTTGGGCCCCAGGAAGCCGGTCACCGTGCCGGGCTTCACCAGGAAGTCCAGCCCGTCGACGGCCGTCTTCTCCCCGTATTTCTTGGTCAACTGCCGTGCGTCGATCATTCGCGTTCTTTCTGTCGGCTGCGGCGTCCGTCGCTTCCGACGCCTCACCGGCAACGCTAAGCGCCGAATTACCCCGATCCGGTGGTACCGGGAGGCTGAACCGCGCCGCGGGCGTAGTACCGCGGTACTACGCGTCTACCTGCGGTGCCTTCCGTGTTCGCCGGCGCCCCGGCGGTCGCAGCAGGCGTCCGGCCGCTGCGGGGAGCGGGCCGCCCGCTCCGCGCCCGGCGCCTCGGCGTCCGCCGCGCACTGGGCCCGTTCCGCGCTGTAGACCAGGCTCTCGCTGTCCGACGCGGCGTTGGCCAAACTCGCACAGCACAGGGCGAGCAGGAGGGCGCCCGCCGCGAAGGGCAGGGTGCGGCGCGGGGGAGGCGGGGCCAGCAGGGCCCGCACCCGCTGGGGCACCGCCCCGCCGGTCGCGGCCAGGGCGGCGGGACCTGGCATGCCGGCCGAGGCGAGAGCCGCCCGCCCGACGGCGCGGGCCACGACCGTACGGCTGCCGATCCGGGCCGCGGCCTCCTCGTCGGCCCATCGCTCCAGTAGGAACCCGCCGGCCTCGGCCAGCGGTCGCAGCAGCGGGTTGACGGCTGCCGTGAGTCGCCACACGGTCTGGAAGAGGTGGTGGCGGCCTCGGAGATGGGCCCGTTCGTGCGCCAGGAGGGCCTCGCGCTCCGCGTCACCGAGGCAGCGCAGCATCCCCCGGGACACCACGATCCGTCCCGGGGCACCGGGCAGCGCGAACGCCTGCGGGGCCTCGTCGTCGAGCACCACCAGTTCGGTGTCTCCGGGCATCCGGCCGCATTCCCGCCGGGCCCACAGGACGTGGCCGCCCTGCCGTACGGCCGCCACCCCCAGCGATACGAGCCCCGCCACCAGGGTCAGGGCGCTGACGGCCGCGACGGCCAGGGAGACCGGGTCCTGCGTACGCAGCGCGGCCACCGACCAGTGGCCCTCCTCCGCGACCTCGGGGATCTGCGCGAACCCGGTGAACGCCAGCAGTGCCAGTGAACCGAGCCAGCCGGCCGCCGTCATGAGCGCCGCGCACGCCAGGGACCAGGCCGCGGGCCGCGGCGCCGGCCGCCGGGCCGCCCGGGGCGCGAGCACCGCGACGACCACGGTCACCAGGAGGGGGATGTAGACACTGATCCGCACCGGCTCACTGCCCGTCGTCGTGGCGCCCGGCGTCCTGCTCGCCCAACAGGCGGTGCAGCAACTGCTCCTCCTCCTGCGACAGTTCGGACACGAAGCGGGACAGCACCGCCTCCCGGTCCGAGCCGCGCTCCAGCAGGCTGTGCATCCGTACGGCGGTGTCGGACGCCTCGTCCCGGACGGGCGCGTAGGCGTACCCGCGGCCCGCGGGGTGCCGCACGAGCATGCCCTTGTCGTGCAGGCGCGACAGGATCGTCAGCACCGTCGTGTAGGCGAGGTCCCCGGGCAGTCGCTCCAGGACCTGCCGCGCGGTCAGCGGCTCGTCCACCGCCCACAGCGCGGCGAGGACGCCGCTCTCCAGCTCCCCACGGGCTCTCCTGCCGGTCGCCCCACCGCTTTCGTCGCTCTTACGGTCGCGCACCGTTCACCAACCTTCCCGCTCGGCATGCCAGCCTACCGGCGGATCTACTACGGCTCGTAGGACGCCGACTGGATCGCCATCACAGGAGCTCAGAGGGATCTACTACATCTCGTACGAGCTTACCTACTACATGTTGTAGAGTTCGGCCGCCACGCCACCTGCGGAGGAACGAGCCCCATGCCCTACCTCGGAAGTCCGGTGCATCTGCGCGCCCTGGCGGCCGCCACCCAGCGCCCTGAGCCGGTGCCGGCCACGGCCCGGGCCGAGCGTGTCGCGATCGTCTCGGCGAGCATCGGCGCCGGCCACGACGGCGCCGCCGCCGAACTGGCCCGCCGGCTCACGGCCCACGGTCTCACCGTCGACCGGTTCGACCTGCTGGACCTGCTGCCCGCCCGGCTGGGCCGGCTCGTCCGGGACGGATACCACCGCATGCTCGTCCGGGCCCCCTGGGCCTACCAGCGGGTCTACCGCAGCACCGAACGCGCCGGTGGCGGCGGGCCGTTGGCGAGAGCTCTGCTGCGCACCGCCGAGGAGCGCATGCTGCGTGCGCTGCACCCCGGCACCGGCGCGGTCGTCTCCACCTACCCGGGAGCCAGCCGCGTCCTAGGCGGCCTGCGGCTCCGCGGGCGGCTGGCCGTGCCCGTGCTCACGTACCTCACCGACTTCTCCGTGCATCCGCTGTGGGTGGCGGACGGTGTCGACGTCCATCTCGCCGCACACGCCGTACCCGCCGGACAGGCGCGCGCCGCTGGCGCACGGGACGTCCGAGTGTGCGGTCCGGTGGTGGATCCGCGATTCAGTCCCGGCAGTGCACGGGAGCGCGTCGCGGCCCGGGCCCGCTTCGGGTTGCCGGAGCAGGCACCGCTGGCGCTCCTGGTCGCCGGTTCCTGGGGCGTCGGACCGGTCCGGCAGGTCGCCCTGGAGCTGCGCGACTGCGGTGTGGCCGTCCCCGTGGTCGTGTGCGGCCGCAACGAGGCGCTGGCCGAGCAGTTGCGCGCGGACGGCATCGAGCACGCCTACGGCTGGGTCGACGACATGCCCGCTCTGATGCACGCCGCCGACGTCCTGGTCCAGAACGCGGGCGGGCTCAGCTCCCTGGAGGCGTTCGCCGTCGGCCTGCCCGTCGCGAGCTACCGGTGCATACCGGGCCACGGGCTGACCAACGCTTCCGCTCTGGAGGAGGCCGGTGCGGCGGTCTGGATCCGTGACTCCGCCCGTCTCAAGGCCGTGCTGTGCGACCTGATCGACGGCCCGCTCGGACTGCGCCAACGCGCGACCGGCCTCGCACTCTTCGCCACCGAGCCCGACGACGGACCCGCCGCGGAGACAGCGCGCGTCCACCGCGCGGGACTGCCGCCGTCGCCTTCCCAGCCCGCCGCGCGACGACTCCGTCCGGCGGCACGCCGGCTCGTCGCCACCACCGCCGCGGCATGCGGGGTGTGGGCCTGCGCCGTCGGCACGGGAATCGCCACCACATACGACAGTCCGGGCCTGATTCACACCATCGGGCACAGCCTCGACCTGGACGACTCCCTCCCGGGCCACACCCCCCGCCCGGAAGGCCACCACTCGTGACCGCCGCCCGGCTGGTCCGCACCGCCGCTCTCGCCGCCCTGCCCGCCCTCGTAGCCGCCCATGCCGCACCCGCCGTCTCGACCTTCGGGCCACTCCGCAACCGCGTCATGCCCCGCCTCACGGGCCGGGGCCGCCCGGACCACATCGCGCTCACCTTCGACGACGGACCCGACCCGCTGTCCACCCCGCACTTCCTGTGCCTCCTCGCCGAACGCCAGGTACGGGCAACCTTCTTCCTGCTCGGGCGCGAGGCGCACCGCTCGCCCGGCCTGGTCCGCGAGATCGCCGCGGCGGGACACGAAATCGGCGTCCACGGCTGGCTGCACCGCCCACTGCTGCTGCGCGGCCCGCGCGCGACGTACGACGACTTCGCCCGCGCCCGCGACACCATCGCCGACATCACAGGACGCCGACCCACGCTCTTTCGGCCCCCGTACGGCGTCATGTCGACCGCTGCCCATCTGGCCGCCCACCGGCTCGGGCTCACTCCGGTGCTGTGGACCTGCTGGGGCGAGGACTGGACCGCCCGCGCCACACCCGAGTCCGTCCACCGCACCGTTACCTCAGACCTGGACGCAGGCGGCACGATCCTGCTCCACGACTCCGACTGCACCTCGGCTCCAGGTGCGTGGCGCTCGGCTCTCGGCGCCCTTCCCCTTGTCCTCGACTCCTGCGAGCGACGCGGCTACAAGGTCGGCCCGCTGCGCGACCACGGATGACCCCCACCTCGTGCCACACCGAGGCCGCCGATGCCATGTCTGCCGGTTGCCCCTTACCGACTGCGGGACATGGGCCCCACACCCAAGATCCCCCTACCCCGTCGACAGCCGATCGGGTCCCCAGCGCCGGTCACGGCCAGAGTGTTCGGCGTGCACCGCCTTGGTAGCCGACGAGACCGACCGCACCTGCCGGCGAAGGTGGCCGCGGCCTTCGGCACGGTCGACATCGCGGCCAGAGGCCGGGCGGCCCGCGCGGTGTGTCCGGACTGCGGCCGGTTCTCGGATCGGGTGCACGACTCCTACCAGCGCGGACTCAAGGATCTGCCGCTCGCCGGGCAGAGCGTTGTGATCCGTCTGACGGTCCGTCGTTTCATCTGCGGCACAGCCGACTGCCCGCGCCGGACGTTCGCCGAACCGTTCGCACGGCTGACCGCCCCGTATGCACGCTTCACCACGCGGCTCGGTCACGTTCTGGAGCACGTCGGGCTCGCACTCGCTGGACGAGCCGGCGCCAGGCTGTCCGCCCAACTGGGTTTCCCAGTCGGACGGATGACCTTGCTGCACAGGGTCATGGGGTTGCCTGACCCGCGGCCCAGCACACCGCGCGTGCTCGGCGTGGACGACTTCGCGACCCGGCGCGGGCAGACCTACTCCACCGTCTTGACCTGCGGAGAGACCCACCGTGTGGTCGACGTGCTCCCGACGCGCGACTCTGGTCCGCTGGCCGCATGGCTGGCCACTCACCCGGGCGTAGAGATCATCTGGGCGCCTATGCCGAAGGCGCACGGCTCGGCGCTCCCACCGCGATCCAGGTCGCCGACCGGTTTCATTTGTGGCAGGGCATCGGCCGGGCCGTGGAGACCTGCGTCGCCGCCCACCGCGAGTGCCTGAGTGCACCACCGCCGCCTACACAAGAGGGCGTTGAAACGTCGAATGGCAATTCGGAGCGCATCGAACCGGCCCCTGACGGCCGACGGGCCCAGCGCAAGAAGGCCGCGCACGCCATGGTCCACGAACTGCTCGCCCAGGGCTGCTCGCGCAGGGCGACCGCCCGGCATCTGGGCTGGAGCCTCAACACCGTGCTGCGCTACGCACGCGCCGCCAACTGGCAGGACGCCCTCCGAGGGAACCGCCCCCGACCCAGCCGGCTGGACCCCTACAAGCCGTACCTGGAGCGGCGGTTCGCCGCAGGCTGCACGAACGTCACCCGCCTGCACCGCGAACTCATCGCCGAGAACGCCCCCGTCACCTACCAGATGGTCCGCGCCTACATCGCCACCCTGCGCGCCGCACCGCCGCAGGCGCCGCCTCCTCCACCGACCGTGCGGCGGGTTACCGGCTGGCTCACCCGCCACCCCGCGACCCTGAAGGACATACTGGCCCGCTGCCCCGAACTGGAAGCCGCCGCCGCACACGTCCGTGACTTCGGCGAGATCCTCACCCACCGGCTCGGCTCCACGCTCCCCGCCTGGATCGACGCCGTCGACGCCAGCCAACTGCCCGGCCTCACAGGTTTTGCCCTCCACCTGCTCCGAGACCTCGACGCGGTGACCGCCGGCCTCACCCTGCACTGGAGCTCCGGCGGCACGGAAGGCGCCGTGAACCGCATCAAGAAGATCAAAAGGCAACTCTACGGACGAGCCGGATTCGAGCTACTCCGCAAGTTGATCCTGCTTCAGTAGCTATGCGTGACCGCTCCTCCATGTGTCAAATCGAGTTTCTAACGTCACTCCGGGACGACTGCTTCTGCAGGGCACTGTCTTGCCATGGAAAATTGAAAATGCAAGGGTCCGTGCATGACACTTGCATTCAGCGGTTCGTCCCCTTACTGCTATTCCAACTCGCTGGCGATGGTCCTGGGGACCGACGCGCCTGCGCCTTCGGCAATTGAGGTATTGACCGGATCTCCGTTCGGCGCTCAGTTCACCGAGGGCGGACTGCCCCACTTCGATCCGTTCGGGTGGGATCCTGACCTCGGCCTGGACCAAGCCCTCGATCTGCTCGGCTGGACATGTCGGCGCACGAGCGGCGGCGAGGCGACGGAGGCCATCGACCGTCTGCGGCAAGCCAGCAGGTCGGGGCCAGTGCTGGCTGGCCCTGTCGATAGCGGGTTGCTCCTGCATCAGCCATGGTCCGCGGGGGAGGCCAATGGCAGTGACCACTGGGTCGTGGTGCTCGCCGTGGACGATGAGCAGGTGCTCTTCCACGATCCCGACGGCTTTCCTTTCGCCACGTTGCCCATTGGTGCCTTTGCTGGTGCGTGGAACAGCCAGCTGGTGGAGTGTGCGGGCCCCTTCACCATGCGCAGCGATTTCCGGCGCGTGCGTCAGGTTGATGTCCTTGCCGCGCTGCGGAATTCGCTCCCGGCAGCGCAACGATGGCTTGCTGGTGACCGACAAGACGAATGCCAGACCCCGCCCGGTGTCCTGGGCCAAGGTGCCGCGGTGGAACGTCTCGCTTCCCAGATACTGGCTGGGTTGGATGACCGTACTCATGATCATCTGGCTGGCTTCGCCGTCCGGGTCGGCACCCGTCGTCTTTCCGATGCGTCACTGTGGCTGGGCCAGGCGGGTGCGCGTAATGCCGCTGAGACCGCCGGTTTCCAGGCCCGGCTGCTGGGAAGCGTGCAATACAACCTTGTTGCGGGTGAGACGCAAGCGGCGGCAGCCACGCTCCGGCAACTCGTAAACATCTACGGTCACTTACGCAATGAGCTTGGGGCGGCTATCGGGAATTGATGCCTGCACAGCTGGCATCAGCGGAACCACTCCCCAAACTGGTCCTGCCTCAGTGACCCTCCGCAACCGCTCCCCAAGATCTGTGCCAGAGCCGAGTTCTGGCAACACCCGGGGCCTTGCGGTGGGAGCCTGGGATGCTCTGCGAGATGAGGGTGCGATGGCGCCATCGGCTCGCCAGCACCAAGGCTCGGGCCGCCGCCGGACAGGCTGCCGCCACCGGCTGAACGACTGCCGCCCGGACCGAGGCGTCGGGTGCTGTTCTGGACCCATGTGAACTCCTGCCGGTTCGAGCTGGGCATGAGCAGCCGCCTCGACCTGGGCTCGGCAGCCTCCATACCCGGCCTGCGGGCCTCCGCTGAGTCGGACGAGGCCGCGCCCCCCGGGGGGACGCGAGGATAACCATGCAGGACCCCGGCGTGGACGACGGTGCGCCAAGAGGGCGTGAAGATCGCAGGTGGCGGCGTTAAGAGGGCGCAAAGATTCGGGTGCCGTCAGGGCGGAGGCGTTTGGCTGCCGGTGTGTCGATATCGTTCAAGCGGTTGATCGTGGGCCGCCCGCTGAGTAGTGACCGTCTGGGTGAGCAGATGCTGCCCAAGCGGATCGCTTTGCCGGTTTTTGCCAGTGACCCGTTGTCATCGGTGGCGTATGCGACGCAGGAGATCCTGCTCGTGCTGACGCTGGGCGGGCTGGCGTATCTGCATTTGGCGCCGTGGGTGGCTGCGGCGGTGGTGGTGCTGCTGGCTGTGGTGGTGCTGTCGTACCGGCAGGTGGTGCAGGCCTACCCCTCCGGGGGAGGCTCCTACGAGGTGGCATCGCGCAACCTCGGCCCGTGGGCGGGGCTCGTGGTGGCCTCGGCCCTGATGGTGGACTACGTCATGACCGTGGCCGTGTCGGTGGCGGCCGGAGTGGACAACATCATCTCCGCGGTGCCCGCGCTGGACTCCTACCGGGTCCTGGTGAACCTGGGCTTCGTCGCACTGCTGACCGCGATGAACCTGCGCGGTGTCCGCGAGTCGGGCCGACTGTTCGCAGTGCCGACGTACCTGTTCGTCCTGGGCGTGGTGGCGATGATCGTCATCGGACTGCTGCAGACAGCGTTCGGTCACGCGCCGGTGGCCGAGAGCGCGGGCTGGCAGGTCCGGGCCGAGTCGGGACACGTCGGGCTGACCGGGATGGCACTGATGCTGCTGGCGCTGAGGGCGTTCTCCTCCGGCTGCACGGCACTGACCGGAGCGGAGGCCATCTCCAACGGAGTGCCGGCGTTCAGGCCCCCCAAGGCACGCAACGCGGCCACCACCATGGTGGTGATGGGCGGACTGTCGATCACCATGTTCGCCGGTATCACCGCACTGGCCATGATCGGCCACGTGCACTACGTGGACGACGCCTGCCAGCTGGTCGGCTTCCCCGGGAACTGCGCGACGGGAACGCAGCGCACGGTGATCGCACAGATCGCCGCGGCGGTGTTCGGCGGCACGCATTCGGTGATGTTCTTCTACATCCAGGCCGCCACCGCGCTGATCCTGATACTGGCGGCCAACACCGCCTTCAACGGCTTCCCGCTGCTGGCGGCGATCCTGGCCGAGCACCGCTACCTGCCCCGGCAACTGCATACCCGGGGGGACCGGCTGGCGTTCTCCAACGGCATCGTCATCCTGGCCGTGGTCGCCGGAACCCTGATCTATGCCTTCCAGGGGTCGGTGACCCGTCTGATCCAGCTCTACATCCTGGGCGTGTTTACCTCCTTCACCCTCTCCCAGGCCGGCATGGTCCGGCACTGGAACCGGGAACTGGCCCACGTGACCGACCCGGTACAGCGCCGGCGCATCCACCGCTCGCGGGCGATCAACGCGGTCGGCGCCTGCCTGACCGCGCTGGTGCTGATCGTGGTCCTGGTCACCAAATTCAGCCACGGCGCGTACCTGGTGGTGATCGCCATGCCGGTGCTCTTCGCGATGATGCGCGGCATCCGCCGCCACTACGACCGGGTGGCCCGCGAGCTGCGCCCGGAGCCGGGCGGCATCGTGCTGCCCAGCCGCACCCACGCCGTGGTGCTGGTCTCCCAGCTGCACCAGCCGACTCTGCGCGCGCTGGGCTACGCCAAGGCCACCCGCCCGGACACCCTCACCGCGCTGACGGTCGAGATCAGCGAGGAGGAGATGAGAGCGCTGCGCGCCGAGTGGGAGGAGCGGGGGATCTCGGTTCCACTGACGGTGATGGCGTCCCCGTATCGCGACATCACCGGATCGGTGCTGGAGTACATCGCCCGCCTTCACCGCGAGCACCCCGAGGACTTGATCGCCGTGTACATCCCCGAGTACGTGGTCGGCCACTGGTGGGAGAATCTGCTGCACAACCAGTCCGCGTTGCGGCTCAAGGCCCGACTGCTGTTCCAGCGCGGGGTGATGGTCACCAGCGTGCCGTGGCAGCTGGACTCCAGCGACCGTGTGGCCGCGCAGCAGGCGTACGGCTCATCTGGCGCCGGGTCCAAGGTCGGCTAGCGTTTCGATCGTGAAGGGCTTGGATCTGCTGCGAGACGGCGGTGGGTGGCGCCGCGGGGGCGCGGGCCGTCGGCTGGCCGTGGCCGGCGGGGCCGCGGCGGGCCTGGTGATCCTCACCGTCGTCCTCGTGCCTGCGAGGGGCTCGCTGTCGCTGGCCAGCATCGTGCTGATCTACCTCACCGCAGTGGTCATCGTCGCCGCCACCGGTGGCCTGCCTTTGGCGCTGGCGGCGGCGGTGGCTTCCGATGTCCTGGTCAACTTCTTCTTCGTACCGCCCTTCCACACCCTGACCGTCGAAAACCGGGACCTGGTCATCACCCTGGTCGTCTACGTGGTTGTCGCCACCACCGTGAGTGTTGCGGTCGATCTGGCCGCCCGCCAGCGCGCCGCCGCGGCCCGCAGCGGCGTCGAAGCCGCGTTGCTGGCCCGGATCACCGAGGCGCCGCTGGAGGAACGGCCACTGAAAGCGGTGCTGGAACACGTTCGGGACACCTTCGGGATGACCGGCGCCGCTCTGCTGGAAAGCGCCGACGACGGCGAGCACCCGGTCGCCGTCGTCGGCGAACCGCCGTCGACCGATCCCGCGTTGTCCGCATCAGCAGGCGAGCACCTGCGGCTGGTGGCCGACGGCCGGGAGGTCTTCGCCGCCGACCAGCGCTTCCTCACCCTGCTGGCCACCGCGGCCGCCCGCGCGCTGCAGGCCGAGCGCCTGGCCACCCAGGCCGCCCGCGCGCGGGAACTGACCGAGATCGACAAGCTGCGGGCCGCCCTGCTGGCCGCCGTCGGCCACGACCTGCGCACCCCGCTCGCCGGGATCAAAGCATCCATCTCCGTCCTTGGCGAACCCGACCTACAGCTCACCGAAGCGCAGCAGACCGAGCTCCTGACCAGCGTGGACGCCTCTGCGGACAAGATGAGCGACCTGGTGGAAAACCTCCTCGCGCTCAGCCGCCTGCAGGCCGGGGCCCTGAGCGTCCCCCCCCCGCGCCACCGCGCTCGACGAGATCACGGCCGCCGCTTTGCTGCACACCCCAGTGCCTCCCGGCCGAGTCCTCGATGTCGATGTCCCGGACGATCTGCCACCCGCATGGGCCGACCCCGGCCTGCTGGAACGAGTAGTCGCCAACCTCGTCGCCAACGCGCTCCAGGCCGGACCGCCCGACCGGCCGGTCCACCTGCACGCCCATACCGCAGGCGACCTGGTCCATCTGAAGGTCATCGACCACGGACCAGGAATCCCCGCCGAGGAGCGGGAACGCACCTTCGCTCCATTCCAGCGCCTGGACGACCACACCACCCATCAGGGCCTCGGCCTGGGCCTGGCCATCGCCCGCGGCTTCACCGAAGCCATGAACGGCACCCTCACCCCCACCGACACCCCCGGCGGCGGACTGACCATGACCCTCACCCTCCCCACAGCACCATGACCCGCATCCTCATCGTCGACGACGACCCACACCTGCTGCGCGCCCTGACCATCGCCCTGGGCGCCCGCGGCTACCAGACCACCCCCGCTTCCGACGCCACCACCGCCCTCCAGGCCGCCGCCACCGCCACACCGGACCTGGCCGTCATCGACCTCGGCCTGCCCGACCTCGACGGCATCAACATCATCGAGAGCCTGCGCGGCTGGTCCACCGCCCCGATCATCGTGCTGTCCGCCCGCCACGACGAGACCGCCAAAATCAACGCTCTGGACGTCGGCGCCGACGACTACGTCACCAAACCCTTCGGCATGGGCGAACTCCTCGCCCGCATCCGCGCCGCCCTACGCCGCGCCACCCCCGCCGAGGAACAACCCCTGATCACCACCGCGGCCTTCACCATCGACCTGGCCGCCAAGCGCGTCACCACCCCCAGCGGCGAGATCCGGCTCACCCCCACCGAGTGGCACCTGCTGGAAACCCTCGTCCGCAACCCCGGACGCCTGGTCACCCAACGCCAACTCCTCCACGAGGTATGGGGATCACGCTACGAAAAGGAGACCAACTACCTGCGCGTCCACCTCGCCAACCTCCGCCGAAAACTGGAACCCGTCCCCTCCAACCCGCGCTACCTCATCACCGAGCCTGGCATCGGCTACCGCTTCACCCCCGACACCTCAGCCTGACTCGACAGTCGGCGCAGCCCGACATCCGACGACCATCCAGCCAGCCCTTCGCGACGGGCCCCTGAGCGTTGCCAGTTCTCATCGACATTTCCGGACCCCAAGATCGCTTAGTGCTGCCCAAAACCGTCGACAAGTCCACCGCACCGTTACCTCAGACCTGGACGCAGGCGGCACGATCCTGCTCCACGACTCCGACTGCACCTCGGCTCCAGGTGCGTGGCGCTCGGCTCTCGGCGCCCTTCCCCTTGTCCTCGACTCCTGCGAGCGACGCGGCTACAAGGTCGGCCCGCTGCGCGACCACGGATGACCCCCACCTCGTGCCACACCGAGGCCGCCGATGCCATGTCTGCCGGTTGCCCCTTACCGACTGCGGGACATGGGCCCCACACCCAAGATCCCCCTACCCCGTCGACAGCCGATCGGGTCCCCAGCGCCGGTCACGGCCAGAGTGTTCGGCGTGCACCGCCTTGGTAGCCGACGAGACCGACCGCACCTGCCGGCGAAGGTGGCCGCGGCCGACGCCGGGGTACCGATGCCCGCATGGTGTGCGTGCCGTGGAAAGACACCTTGCCCGCGCTGCTCGTCTCCGCGGTCTGCGCCGTGACCGTACCGCTCTGGCTCAGCTCGAATCCGCCGCCGACCAGCGCGGCGCCCGCGACCCCGGCGCCCAGAGCCGTTCTTCAAGAAGGAGCACCGGCCTGCGCCGACGGGGCAGCCACGCTGCGGGGCGGGCGTACCGCCGGAAACGGTGACGACGAGGTCTCGGGTGTGCGCCAGGGCCAGGCCCTCGATCTCGCCGTAGACCGCGTTGGTGGCCGGGGCGACGAGGTAGACCTCGGAGGTGTTGTACGTCTGCAAGGTCTGCCGGCCCGGCCTGGGTGCGGTGAAGCCGTTGCCGCACTCCGTCTCGGAGAGGACGACCGCCTGGCGTCGGCGGGCTTGGAGTCGCAGAAGGCGACCACGAATGCGGCGAGGACCGCGGGTGGGGCGACCAAGACCGCGCGGCAGCCGGGTACGGGAAGCGATCAGCGGGGCTCTTCACCCTGAGCGACCTCGACGTCATGGTGGAAGGCGAGGGCGCCGGTCGTCGCGGCGGTGGCTGACAGGACCGCACAGGCGGCGAGGAGGAGGGCGGCCCAGCACACCGACCGCCGAGCGTGTCCCGCGGGAGCGGCGAGGAGCGCCGCGACGCGCCGGGGAACAGGACCGGTGGTCGCGGCGGGGGCGAAGTCCGGGCGGGTGGAGCGCGCGGTCTGGCCGGCGAGGGCGGCGCGGGCGATGGCGCGGGCCAGCAGGCGGCGATCACCCACGGCGGTGGCGGCGGCTTCGTCGGCGGCGCGTTCCGCGGCCAGCCTGATGGCGGCGCGCGCCGGACGCAGTGCGGGGTGGCAGTGGGCGGCGAGTTCGGCGGCGGCCAGGAAGTAGTGGTGGCCGCCCTGGTTGTGGGCTCGCTCGTGGGCGAAGAGGGCCTCGCGCTCGTCCGGACCGAGGCTGCGCAGCATGGCGGTGGTGACGACGATGCGGTGCGGGCGGCCGGGCAGGGCGTACGCGTCCGGCTCGGGCGAGTCGACCACGCACAGGTCGCCCGCGGCGGGCCGCCGGCCGGCCTCGGCACGGGCGGTGCGGAAGGCGCGCGTCTGGCGCAGGGCCGAGCGGGCGAGGGTCCAGACACCGATGGTGAGCAGGCCGGTGGCGATGGCGGCCACGGGCAGGACCAGGTGGTCCGACGGCGTGCGCAGGGGGTGGACGAGTTCACCGAGCGCCGCGAACGCCGGCAGCTTGAGCAGTCCGGTCAGCACGAGGGAGCCCAGGGCGGCCACACAGGCACCCGCCAGCACCAGGGCAGCGGCGGTGAGCGCCCACAGAGCGGTGAGGGGGGCCAGCCGGTCGAGGGCTCGCCCGGCGAGCAGCGGCATCACGAAGGGCAGCAGGAGCGGGATCAGCAGCAGGGTCGTCATCGATCCTCAGCCTCCAGCAGTTGGCGCAGCAACTGTTCGTCGTCCGGATTGAGCTGGGCGACGAAGCGGGCCAGGACGGTCTCGCGGTCGCTGGCGCGGTCGCGGTCGAGTTCGGTGTGCATGCGCCGGGCGGTGAGGCCCGGGGCATCCTGCACGGGGTGGTAGGCGTAGCCGCGCCCCCGCTGACGGCGGTCGACGACACCCTTGTCGTACAGACGGGACAGGATCGTCGTCACCGTCGTGCGGGCCAGGTCGGAGGCGAGTTCGGCCTGCACCTCACCTGGAGTGAGAGCCGCGTCGGCTGCCCACAGGGCGGCCATGACGGCAGCCTCCAGTTCGCCGGCCGGTCGGCGTTCGTCCTTCGCGTCGGTCATGGGAACGATCCTCACCCCATCTTCGTCTACAGTTCAGTAGACCGTCTACAGAATTGTAGTCACGCGGGTGGCGTCTTCGCGTGCCCCCGCACATCCAGTATGGGAGGGCCGGCGTTCATGACCGCGCACTTGTTCGCAGCCTCACAGCTCGCGGTGAATGTCCTGAGCGCGCAGTCCCTGCTGGCCGCCTTCGGTGTGCTGGGGGTCGGCGCGGTGATGTTCGCGGAAACCGGGCTGCTGATCGGTTTCTTCCTGCCCGGCGACTCGCTGCTGTTCACCGCGGGGCTGCTGTGCACGGGGAGCGGCCAGCACGGTGTGAAACTGTCGCTCGCCCCGCTGCTCGTGGCCGCGGCCGCGGGCGCCCTTGCCGGTGCGCAGTGCGGCTATCTGCTCGGCCGGAAAGCGGGCGGGGCCCTCCTCGCACGCAGCCGCTCGCCGCGCCTGCATGACGGTGCGCACCGGGCCGGGGAGTTGTTGGAGCGGTACGGGCATGCGAGGGCGATCGTGCTCGCGCGGTTCGTGCCAGTGGTACGCACGGTCCTGAATCCGATGGCGGGTGCTCTGGGTGTTCCGGCGCGGACCTTCACCGTGTGGCAGGTCGTCGGCGGTCTCGTGTGGAGTCTGGGGCTGACGCTGGGCGGATACGCGCTGGGCTCCTCCGTCCCGAATGTGGATCGCTATCTGCTGCCCATGGTCGCCGTGATCGTGGCCGTGTCATTGATTCCGCTTGCCGCCGAGCTGTACCGCTCCCGCCGCGCGGCCAGGGCGAAGGGGGCACGCGGATGATCCTCGCCTTCGACGGCTCGTCGATCGACGGCTCCGCCTACACCGACCTGGTGGACCTCGCTCACCGCTCCCCCGACTGGCTGGACGACGTCGCTGCGGCCTGGTCGACGTACGGACTGGCGGTGTTCGCGGCGCTGATGGCCATGGCCTGGTGGCGGGCTCGGCGGGTGAGCGCCACGGCCGCGCTCATCGCACTGGCCGTTCCCGTGGTCGTCGTCGCGGCGTACGGGGTGGATGCGGTCCTGAAACTGGTGGTGCGCGAGGACCGGCCCTGTCAGAACCTGCACGTGGCCACCCTGGAGGCGTGTCCGGCACCAGGTGACTGGTCCTTCCCCAGCAACCACGCGGCCATCGCCGCCGCAGCCGCGGTGGCCCTGTGGTTCGTCTCGCGCCGGCTCGGTGCCGTCACGGCCGTGGCCGCCTGCGCGATGGCGGTCTCGCGGGTCTGGGTCGGCGCGCACTATCCGCACGACGTCGCGGCCGGAGTTGTCGTGGGAGCCCTCTTCGCGGCGCTCGCGATGACCGCGGTGCGCCGCCGTCCGGATCCCCTGGTCCGGCGGATCACCGGCTCACGGCTGCGTCCGCTGGTACGGGCGTCATGAAGCGCGGCGATCTCGGCGAGCTGGCCGGCAGCGTCGGCCTGGGCGCGTGGACGGCGTTCGGCGTACTGGCCATGACCGTGATCGGCGACGGCAGGCCACTGTACGCGGACGAGGACCTGCTCTCCTGGTCCGCAGGCCACCGCCCGGACGTGGCGGTGGCGCTGGCCCGCGGGCTGACCGCCACCGGAACCGGCGCCATCCCGTACGTCCTCTGCGCGCTGGCGGGGATCATCGCCGGGCGCACCTTGCGCCGACGGGTCGTCGCCGCCGCGCTCTGCCTCGCCTGCCTCGGCGCCGGGCAGGCGGCGCGGTACGGCGTGATGGCGCTCGTATCCCGGCCCCGTCCCGCCCACATGGAGTGGGCCACGCACGCCTCGGGGTGGGCGTTCCCCTCCGGCCATACCACCACGGCCGCCCTCACCGCAGGACTGCTCGTCATCGCCGTGTACATCCGCGCCCTGCGCGGCGGGACCCTGCTCGCTCTCGTCTTCGGCTGCTGGGGCGCGCTGGTCGGGCTCACCCGTGTCTACCTCGGGGTGCACTGGTTCACCGACGTCGTCGGCGGCTGGCTCTTCGCCATCGGCTGGCTGGGACTGTGCCTGTGCGCCGCCGCCTGGTGGCTGCCCGAGGGGTTCATCTCAGGTACGAGGGACACAGACCAAGAGGCTACGGAGGGCCATGCGCCGCAAGATCCTGGTCGTCGAGGACGATCACGCCCTGCGTGATGTGCTGCGTCGCGGCCTGTCGGACGAGGACTTCGACCCCGTGCCCGCTGCCGACGGCGCCACCGCCCTGCGGCTGGCCACCGACGACATCGCGGCCATCGTCCTGGACGTCGGGCTGCCCGACGCGGACGGCCGGGACGTCTGCCAGGCGCTGCGCGCGGGCGGGTTCGCCGCCCCGATCATCTTCCTGACGGCCCGCCGTCACCTCACCGACCGGCTGTCCGGGTTCTCCGCCGGAGCCGACGACTACCTGCCCAAGCCGTTCCATCTCGCCGAACTCGTCGCCCGGCTGCGGGCCGCGATCAAACGCACCGCACCCGCGGCCGTGGCCACCGCCGGAGACCTGGTCCTGGACGCGACCCGGCACAGCGCGCACGCCGGCGACGTCCACATCGACCTCTCCCCCACGGAGTTCCGTCTGCTGGCCACGCTCATGGCCGCGGGCGGGACCCTCGTGTCCCGCCGCGACCTGGTCAGGGCCGCCTGGCCGGACGGCGCCCAGGTCAGCGACAACACCCTCGACCAGTATCTGAGCCGACTGCGCCGCAAGCTGCGCGAAGCGGGCAGCGGCCTCGGCCTCACCACGACACGCGGGATCGGGCACCGGCTGTCATGAACCGGCTCGCGCGTCGTCTGGCGCCCCGCACGCTGCGCGGTCGGCTCTCGCTCGTGGCGCTGACCACCGCCGCGCTCCTGATGACCGTGCTGACCGTCGTGTTCAACACCGCGATGGACCGACACCTCCAGCACCAGGCTGACGACGAACTACGCAACCGCGCCGCCGCCGTCGCCACCACCGTCGACACCAGCGGGCCCCGAGTGCGAGTCCTGGAGACCGTCAACGACAGCCTGCTCGACGCGAACGTGTGGATCTACACCGGGACACGACTGCTGGAGAAACCACCGTCCGCCACGGCCGACAGTGCGCTGACCCGGGCCGCCGACCGGCTCGCCGCGCGGGGCAGGCCGGTCTGCGCGATCGTGCACACCGACAACCCCCGTTTCGTCCGCCTGTGCTCCCAGCCCGTGTCCGGCCGTCGCAGCACCGCCACCGTCATCACGGCCGTGGACCTCGCCCCTTACCGCAACTCCGCCGCCACCCTGCTGTCGGGCTCGCTGATCCTGGACGCCGTCATGCTCGCGTGCACCTACGCGCTGACGCGGCTGGCCGTCGGACGGGCGCTGCGCCCCGTGCGCACCATGACAGACCAGGCCACCCAGTGGAGCGCCGTCGGTTCCGACCAGCGTTTCGGCGCCGAGAACCAGCCGGCCGAACTGGCCCGCCTGGGCACCTCGTTGGACGCACTGCTGGACCGCATCCGCACCGTGCTGCGTCACGAGCAGCAGCTGACCGGGGAGTTGTCCCACGAACTGCGCACCCCGCTCACCCGGATCGTCGTCGAGCTCGACTGGTGGCGGGCCCGCCCGCGCTCGGCCGCCGAGACCCACGCCACCCACGAGGTGATCGCGGAGGCCGCCCAGTCCATGCGCACCATCTGCGACACGCTGTTGAACGACGCCCGCGAAGGCGCGCAGAACACCACCACGGCCGTCGGTGCCACCGCTGTCGCTCCCGTGCTGCGTCGGCTGGTCGAGGACCTCGACGCACGGGAGCAACTGAAGACCGTCGTCGACGTACCGGACCAGCAGCTTGAGGCGGGCATCGCCTCCGCTCTTCTCGAACGCATCGTCAGCCCTCTGCTGGCCAATGCCGTTCGCCATGCCGGCTCCACGGTGACCGTGTCCGCAAGGCAGTTGCCCGGCGGCGTCCGCATCGACGTCACCGACGACGGTCCTGGCGTACCGGAGGAGTTCCTCGACGATCTCTTCCAGCCCGGCCGGCGCGCGGACCCCGGCGACGGGCACGACGGGGCGGGCCTGGGACTGCCGCTTGCGCGGCGCCTGGCCCGCGCCGTCGGCGGCGAGGTCTCCCACGACCCCGAGCACAGTCCCGGAGCACGTTTCCTGGTCGACCTGCCCGCCGGATGACGTGATTCAGCCGGCCCGCCGGGCGACCGGCTCCGTCATCTGCGGTGTTCTGCGCTCCTGCGCCTGCGCGTACGCCATCAGCCCGACCAGAACGGCCAGCAGCACGGCGGAAGATCCCGCGGTGCCGAGGTCCAGGCCGCCCTTGGTGACCGGCTTGGTCAGGAGGTCACCGGCGGTGGCTCCCAGGGGGCGGGTGAGGACGAAGGCGATCCAGAACAGCAGCACGTTCGGCACGACCGGCACCTTCATCAGCAGGACGAGGACGGCCAGTGCGCCCGTCACGAGCAGTGCGCCGCCGGCGTAACCGAGGCCGGAGCTGTCGGAGAGGAAGTCGCCCATGGATGTGCCGAGGGTGTTGGAGACGAGGATCGCCGACCAGAACAGGGCTTCGCCGCGGAAGGTGACGATGTCCCGGATCTGGAAGGTCATCCCGGTCGTCTTCCAGACGGCGAAGATGACCAGCAGGATCGAGATGAGGATCGCGGCACCGGTCGGGTAGCCCATGCCAAGGCCCTGCGGACCCCAGCCGAGTGAAGTGGCGCCTTGCGAGAGGTACTTGGCGCCGACGTCCCGGTTCATGAAGTCGGACATCGTGGTGCCGGCCATGCTGGTCGACAGGATCACGGTCCAGTAGAAGAACGGGTTGTAGCGGCTGGACCTGAGCTGGACGACCAGGGTCACCACGAAGAGCGTGAACAGGGCGATCGTGGTGAGGAAGTAGCCGAGTTTCAGGGTCTGCGCGAAGAGGTCGCCGGCCGTCTCGCCGAGGGTGGTCGCGGCGATCTTCATGATCCAGAACGCAAGGGTGACCTCGGGGAGTTTCTTCATGACCGACTTGGTCGTGCTCGCGACGTCGAGGTCGGTGAGCATTTCCGGATTCTGCAAGGTGGGGGCTCCCATGCGGTCGAACAGCAGGGCGCCCGCCCGCGACGCGAGCAGGCACCCTGCGCGATCAGGAAACTCCGTGGAGCGATCGCCGGAACGGACCTTGACAGCGTCACCCTGAACGCATCCTGAACGACTGCCGCGTGGCTGCTCAGGCCGCGTGTCGGGCGGCATGCTGCGGCTGCGCCACGTCCCTTCGGGTCACCGAGAGGTAGATGACCAGGCCGAGGATGACCGTGAGGAACAGCGCGCTGGTGATGACGGTGCCCAGGCCCAGGCCGCCGTCTCCGCTGGGCTGAGAGAGGTAGTCGCCGATGGACGCGCCGAGCGGACGGGTGAGGATGTAGGCGGTCCAGAAGCTCCACACCGCGTCCAGACCGAGCTTGAAGTGCGCGAGGGCGACCGCGGCGATGGCCAGGCCGAACAAGACCGCGGAGAGCCAGTAGCCCAGGTCCATGCGCTCCGAGACCAGGTCACCGGCCGCGGTGCCGAGCGCGAAGGTGAACAGCACGGCGAGCCAGTAGTAGGACTCGCGGCTCGTGGTGTCGATGTGGTGGATGGACAGTGTCCGCTCGCGCCGGTACCAGACCACGAAGACGACCGCCAGGATGACCGCGAAGACGGTGGTGCTGGTCTCCAGCGGTACGCCCATGTTGTCGGTGAGGTTGTCGCTGATCAGCGTGCCGACGACGCTGATCAGGGCGACGGCGAGCCAGTACACCCCCGCACGGTAGGCGGTGGTACGGAACTGCACCACCAGGACGACCGCCAGCAGGGCGCTCATCAGCACCGACACACCGGTCAGGCCGAGACCGGCCTTCTCGTTGAGCAGGTCGGCCGCGGTCTCGCCGACCGTCGTGCACAGCACCTTGATGACCCAGAAATAGACGGTGACTTCAGGCACCTTGTTCCATCCCAGTCGGCGACCGGAGGGCGACACCTGGGGGTCGGCCGCCGAGGGCGTGGGCGTCTGAGAGGTCTCGTATGTCATGAGGCCCGACCGTGCCACGGGATACCTGAACGCATCCTGACTGCCGTGCGTCACCCGCTGCCCCGGCCGCCTCACCCGAGCACTATGAGTGCCATGACGACTCGTGATCACGGCTCCCGCATAGCGGCGTTCCGCCCCGTCCCCTCCGCCGCCATGGAAGAAGGCCGCCTTGAACCGTCCGACTGCCTCCCGACCGCCTGCCGACCCGGTGACGGCCTGGCTGCGCCGTCGGCTCGGCCGGGCCGTCGTGCTGTCCTACGTCGCCGCCCTCCTCCTGCCCGGTCCCGGCCTGTGGCTGCGCCACGCCGGTGCGTTCGGCGGCCTCCGCAGCCGACAGAGCGTCGTGCGCGCCGCGCAGGTCTGGTGCAGCAGGGCAGGCGTCGGCGCGGAGTGGCCCTTCGCAGGGACGCACGGCACGGCCGGCGGCCGGTCGGCGCTGAACAGAGCGTCCACGTCAGCCTGGTCGGTCTCGGGGACCGTACCCAGGGCGTCCATAGGTGCTGGAGCTCCCGGTAGGCGGTGAGCCGCTCGGCGAGGTCGGGCGCGCCGAAGGGCTTGACCAGGTAGCCGACGGCGCCGAGCTTCATCGCGATCCGTACCGAGGTGATGTCCCGGTCGGCGGTGATCATGATGGCGTCGGGGCGGTCGCCGCCCTCGTCGCCGCTGAGCCGGCGCAGCACGTCCAGTCCGCTGCCGTCCGGCAGGAAGATGTCGAGCAGCAGCAGGTCGGGGTGGAGGTCGCGCACCGCGGCCGGTGCCTCGGCCACCGTCGCCGCCTGGCCGACCGCCTCGAAGCCCTTGACGCGGGACACGTGGTCGCAGTGGATGCGGCTTACTCGGCCTCGGCCGGTTCCGCGCACGAGCCGACCGCAGCACTGGGGCACTCGGCACCGCTTGTCTGCACTGGCGCGGCGATCAGGCACACGGTGATGAGAGCCCCGCCCGATGGCCGGTTGGCCAGGCTCAACCGGCCGCCGTGTGCCGCGGCGATCATCGCGACGATGGCGAGGCCGAGCCCACCGGCACTCCTGTCGGCCGACGGGCCCGGCGGTGGCCCGGCGAGCATGGCGGGCGGGAAGCCCTGGCCCTCGTCACCTACGCACAACTTCACGGCACTGTCCGCTCGTTCGGTACTCAGGACGATGTGGCCAGGCCCCGACGAGCCGGAGTGGCGCAGGGCGTTGTCGAGGAGGTTGTGCAGAACTTGGCGCAGCCGTACCGGATCGGCGTCGGCGGTTGCTTCGGGGGCTCCGGACGTCTCCACGGTGATCGTCGCACCGTCGGCGGTCGCGCGGGCACGGAACGCCTCGGCCGCGTCGGTGAGCAGTCGTGGCGGGGGCACTGGCTCGCGGCGCAGCGGGAGTCGGCCCACTCGCGTGCGGGCGAGGACGAGGATGTCCTCGGCGAGTCCAACGAGCCGGTCGGTCTCGGCGGCGGCGGAACGTAGAGCGGCCTCGAGTTCGACGCGGTCGCGCGGGCGCGCCGTGGCCAGTTCGAGCTCGGCCCGCAGCAGGGTCAGCGGGGTGCGCAGCTCGTGTCCGGCGGTGTCGACGAAGCGGTGCTCGCGCTCCAGTGCTTCCTGGAGGCGCGCGAGCATGGCATTGAGGGTGAGCGCGAGACGGGCCAGTTCGTCCCCGGTCGGTGGGACGGTCAGGCGCCGTTCAGGCTCGGTCTCGGAGATCGCGGCGGCCTCCCGGCGGATCCGCTCGACCGGTCGCAGAGCCGCGCCCGCCAGCAGCCAGCCCGCGTACGAGGACGCCGCCAGGGCGAGCGGCCCGCCGATGAGCAGCAGGAGCAGCAGCCGGTCCAGTGCCTCCGCACGGTCGCCCAGCGGTGCGCCGACGACGAGGACGGCGGGCTGTTCGACCGTCCCCGGCAGACGAACGGGCAGGGCGAGCAGCCGGGCGGGGTCGTTGCTGCCCACGACATGGCGGCTGAGGAAGACCGGCTTGCTGACGGTTCGTGCGGTGCCCGGCGGCAGCATGGGCGCCGCTGCGACGGCCGGAGTCGTCTCGACGACGTCACCCTGCTGCGTGAGGATCTGGCCGAACGACTCGTCGGGGTCGATGAGTCCACTGCCCGCGTCCAGCGGAGCCCGTTCACGCTGGGCCAGCGAGCCGACGGTGGCCGCGGCCCGTGCGCGCAGGTCGAGGTCGACGGCACGGGTCAGTTCGGTGCCCATCCGGGTGTAGAGGAAGGCGCCCAGCGCGGTGAGTACCATCGCCATCGCCAGACAGAAGGCGAGGGTCAGGCGGAGCCGGACGGGGAGCCTAGCCAACCGAGTGCGCATGATCCGCATCGTCCTTGCGGTCGTCTCTCAGCCAGTAGCCGGCGCCCCGGCTGGTACGCAGTGACCGCCGCCCGAAGGGCCGGTCGATCTTCTGCCGCAGGTAGCCCACGTACACCTCCACGACGTTCGAGTCCGCGTCGAAGGTGAAGTCCCAGACGTGTTCGATGAGTTCGGCCTTGGAGAGCACCTGGCCGGGCCGTCGCATCAGGCACTCAAGCAGCGCGAACTCCTTGGCCGTCAAGGTGATCGGCGCACCCCCGCGGGCCACGGAGCGGGTCGCCGGATCGAGGGTGAGGTCGCCGACGGTGAGCACTGCGGGCCGTTCGCGGGCGCCCCGGCGCATCAGCGCGCGTAGCCGGGACAATAGTTCGGCGAGTGCGAACGGCTTGACGAGGTAGTCGTCCGCGCCCAGGTCCAGACCGCGCACCCGGTCCTCGACGGCGTCCCGTGCGGTGAGCAGCAGGACGGGCGCCCACCGGCCGGCGGCGCGGATCTCACGCAGCACAGCGAACCCGTCGCTGCCCGGCAGCATCACGTCCAGGACGACCACGTCGTAGTCGGACTCCCCGGCGTACCAGAGACCGTCCTCCCCGGTGGCGGCCACGTCGACCGCGAAGCCGTTCTCCGTCAGGCAGCGCCGCAGCAGCTCGGCCATGGGCGCTTCGTCCTCGACCACGAGAATCCGCATGGCGCCTCCTCCCGCAGGCCGTGCTGGTGTCCAGCGTAGTGGGGGGTGGCTAAGCAGACGCTGAGTCGATCCGAGCGGACCTCTCGGGGGCTCGTGGGGACCGTTTCAGGGCCCTTAGCCACTCGCGAGCAGGCTCGAAGCCACAGTTCGACGAGGGAGTCCCGATGATCAGCAAAGGCATGAAACGCAGCGCACTGGTCCTCACCGTCGCTGCCGGCTGCACGGCCACGGTCGTGCTGACGGCCTGTTCCTCGGGTTCGGGAAGCTCGAGCCACCAGTCCGCGGCACCGACGACGACCAGCCCGCTCCCCGCAGCTTCTCGGCGGCCGTCGACAATCCGTGGTTCCCGCTGCCGCCCGGCCGGACACTGGTCTACAGCGGCATCAAGGACGGTGTGAAGACCACGGAGTACCTCACCGCCACCCGCGAGACCGAGAAAATCACCGGCATCCCCTGCCGTGTCGTCTCGGACCGCCCCTACACCGGACGCACCCTCCAGGAGGCCACCCGTGACTACTACTCCCAGGACGCCGCCGGAAACGTCTGGTACTTCGGCGAGGACACCGCCGAACTCGACGCCCACGGCAACATGCTCTCCACCGAGGGCACCTGGCGCGCCGGCCGTGACGGCGCCCGTCCCGGCATCTTCCTGCCCGCGCATCCCGTGCCCGGCGCCGCCGGACAGCAGGAGTACTACCCCGGCCAGGCCGAGGACCGCTTCCAGGTCCTGGACCTGACCTCCCGCGTGTCCGTCCCGTACAACACCTTCACCGGGGCCCTGCGCACGAAGGAGTGGACGCCGCTGGAACCCGGGGTCGTGGACAACAAGTACTACGTGAAGGGCATCGGCACGGTGAAGGAGGTCACGGTCAAGGGCGGCCCCTTCGAGGAGAACGTGTTGACGGCGGTCAGGGGCTAGGAGGCGCTGGACCAGGCCAGGCACGGGTGGGTCGGCACGGTCTACGGCTGGTTCTGGCGGCACGACGCGTGCGGATCTGCGTGACCACGTACAGAAGGATCAGCGGCTGACCGGGACGCGGCCGGACGCCCGTCCCAAGGACCGTGTCCGAGTTGAACGCCAACGACGGCTTCACGTGGCGCCGGCACGTGACCTCCAGGCACCCCTCTCACTCAGGCGCTCCCTGTGCCTCGTCCTCATCGACAGGAATGAGCAACGTGAAAGTGGCCGGATGAGCACTGCTCAGGGCGAGCCTGCCGCCGAGCGAGACGGCCAGGTCCCGGGCGAGAGCCAGACCGATGCCCGCTCCCTGTCCGCCCCCGGTGTGCCCCCGGTCGAACAGCTGGGCCGGCTCGCCCGCCACGGCACCCTCGTCGCTCACGTCGAAGGCGAGGGCGTCCTCCAGGTCCCGCACGGCGACCCGGACGGTGCCGCGCCCATGCACGCGGGCGTTGTCCAGCAGGATGCCGAGCACCTCCGACACTGGCGCGCCTGGGACCAGGACATCGGTCGGTGTGTCCCGTGCGGCGCACTCCAGGCGTCTGCCGTCCCGGGCGAACAGGCCGTGCCAGCGTTCCTCGGCCTCCCGCAGCAGCTGCCCTACCGCGATCTTCCCGGCGGCGGAGCGGGACGCCTCCCTGGCATGCGACAGGAGCAGCGCCTCCTCCACCGTGTGGTGCAGGCGGTGCGTGGTGGCCAGTGCTTCGGTCAGGACGGGTCGCAGCCCGGCGTCATCGTCCTGGGCGAGGCCCCCCTCCAGGGCGAGTTGCAGACCGGTGAGCGGGGTGCGCAGCTGGTGGGAGGCGTTGGCGGTGAAGCCGCGTTCGTGGCGCAGCAGTTCGGAGAGGCTGTGGAGCATCTCGTTGTGGGTGCGGGCGACCTGGTCGATCTCGGCGATGCTGCTGGTGGCGGCGGGCGTTCAGGTCGCCCTCGGTCACGGCCCCGCAGTGGCGAGACGGGTGAGAAGAAGTCGTCTCCCTCACCCCTGTCCAAGGTGAGGGGATGGCGGGCTGCAGCCCACGCGAGAGGCCCGAACGGCGTAGTGCCGACGAGCTCGGGTGACCTCCGCCGCCCGCTCACCCCGTACCCGGACGAGCGAGCCCCAAGTCATAGGCGAGGATCAACCGGGTACGGATCCATCACCGCCGGGTCGTGGTACTGCATGCCGCCGCCCCGCGCACCGTTCAGGTTGCGTTCATGCTCGAAGTGCGATCGTGCGGATCATGACCGCAGAGCCTGTCCTCGATGAACGCCCCCTCCTCCCCGTACGCCAACTGGCGAACAAGGTGCCGGAGGTGACAGTCTATTTCTGGATCATCAAGGTGCTGACCACCGGCATGGGCGAGACTGCGTCGGACCTCCTGGCCCGCACGCTCGGCCCGATCCCTGCGGTGGCGCTCGGCGGCCTCGCCCTGGTGGCGTCCCTGGCCGTGCAGTTCGCACTCCGCCGGTATGTCGCGTGGGCCTACTGGACCGCCGTCGTCATGGTCAGCGTTTTCGGCACGATGGCCGCCGATGTCCTGCACGTCGGCCTCGGCGTGCCGTACCCGGTCTCGACCCCGGCGTTCCTCGTCGTACTGGCCGCGGTCTTCGCCCTCTGGTACGTGAGCGAGCAGACCCTCTCCATCCACACGATCCGGACCCGGCGCCGCGAGGCGTTCTACTGGGCGGCCGTCCTCGCCACCTTCGCCCTCGGCACCGCCACGGGCGACCTCACAGCCACCGTCGGCTTCGGCTACCTGGGCTCGGTCGCCCTCTTCGCAGCCGCCATCTGCGCTCCAGCCCTGGCCCACCGCTTCGGGGCCCTCGGCGCGGTCACCGCCTTCTGGACCGCGTACGTCATCACCCGCCCCCTCGGAGCCTCCCTCGCCGACTGGATGGCCCTCCCCCACACCCGCGGCGGCCTCGCCCTCGGCCTGGCACCCGTCACCCTCGCCTGGACGGTGGCGATCATCGGATTCGTCGGCTACCTGGCGGTGTCACAACGCGACAGGGGCGCGCACGCTGCGGCATGAGACAAGGACGCGCTGGGCCGTTTCCTCTACAGGCCGTTATCCCAGTACACACCTCGGCCACAGTCCCCTCGCAGGGAGCGCCGCGCCCACACGCCGCCCCGGACAGAAGGCCGACTCGAAGATCACCAGGCGGCACTTGCGATTCCTCGCGTCCAGCCAGCGTCCAGAATTGAGCGTCCCACCCCTCGAAAACGTCGGCGTCACGAGCAGCGGATTCCGTCCGTCGAAACAAACTCCTGAATCCGCACCCCCGATGAGACGTTTCCGCAGGTCAAAGACCTACACAGGTGGGGCGGGTGGGACTCGAACCCACGGCCGGCGGATTATGAGTCCTTTGGGGATCTTGGCGACCCTTGTCGATCCATGCTCATCTTGGCCGTTTGGCCAGGTCAGACGTGGTCTGGCGCCTTAGACCTTCTCGGCTCTTGCCAGTCTTTTCCGATCCTTGTGTCCAACCTGCGTCCAGAACGCGTCCTGGAAGGACAAGACCAACCAGCTTCCGAGACGATCACCCCTGCTCGGGAGTGCGCCTCAAACTCGCCCGCAGCGGATACCCCTTCCCATGCGCGGTCGGGCGGACTGTAGCTCCGGGCGCACGACATGGAGAACGCCCCCTACCCATCCACTTCGTGCGAGACAGCCTAGTTCGGCGCACAGGCGGCACATGAGTACGGCGCGGGCCCGGAGTTCATGGCACCGGGCACAGCAAGGTCCCAGCCCCCGGACGGAACGACCTCACGCCTTGCGCAGGGTGAGGAGGTCGTGTCGACGGATGAACACCGCCATGGGATCCGATTCCACTCCTGGGACCGCCCTGCACACCAGTTCCTGTCGCTCGCCCTCGGACACTGCTACCGAAAGAGGCGGGCTTGAGCACCACGAGATCTTGACCTGAACGGTGTGCGTGCCGGGGGAGACCGCCCTCAGGCAGGTCTCGCCCCGCCGTAGGTCCCCCACGCGTTCGCCGTCCACGTACACCTTGTACCGGCGCAATTGCGCGTAGCTGTCGGCCTTGTCTCGGCGTACCGCAATCTCCGTCATACCGGATCACCGTTTCTCCCAGTTCGGGAAGACTCCGATTACCCAGGAGTCCACATCGGGGCTCCGCCTGTAGAAGACGTTCGATTGGACCGGATCGCACAACGCGACCAAGATCTCGCCTTCCTTCAGGTCCACCATCTGAAGAAACGACGTACTCCTACTGGCCTTCATGCGTGTCACCCTGAAATCCAGCCGGTGAGGGCCGGGGGGCAGCTCGATAAATCGGGGCGTCTTCGCGCCACGGCCACGGGAGCAGAGTTCCACACCCTCCTCCCGGACAGACACGATGCCCGCCTTGTAGGTCAGGCTCCGAACAGGTTCCCTTATCTCGGCGAACACCAGAACGCCCGTTCGCCTCCTTCTCCGTGCCCTCCGCAGGCGCCATCCGACGAGCAAGGGCAGTCGCTTCGACCCATCGAGCGGTTTCACGGATGGGCGACCGGGATCCGTCATGAGCTAGTCATCCTCCGAATGGCTGGAGTCACCCAGACTGCCCCCCGTAGCGGTTCCGATAATTGCATAACCCACAGAACTCGTATTGGCGACACCGGCAATGGTTCGCCCCAGCATCGCACCTCCTTTGAGAAGCGTCCGCGAGAAAATGCCGGCGCCCGCCGCCTCTCGAAGCGCTGAACTCGCCATACGACTGGCGCCGACCCCTGCTCCCGCCATTCCCAGGCTCGCCGCGCCCATCGTGCAGCTCCCCCACTGCTTGGAGACGCACGCGTCCGCGGTAGTGGCACCCCCCAACACGAACCCGCCGACCAAAGCCGCGTCAGCGACCCACCCCAGAGGGGTGATCATGGAAGCCACGGCAAGTCCAACGCCGATCCAGCCCAGGGCTTCGCTGTGCTTCTGCATGAACCCGTGTGCCGCTTGCCAGGTCGAATTCCATGCCTTCGACCACCAGGAGCGGTGCGGCTGGGGCTTGGGCGCGGGCGGGGTGTAGCCGCTGTCGGTAACGGGGTTGCTGTAGTGGTTGCTGATGGAGGCCGCCGTGCCCTTGGAAACCACCGTGCCCCGGCGGTAGTCGGCAAGGCCGCTCTTCGGGTCGTAGCCGACTTCCTTCTGGACCTTCTTCGAGCAGTTCGCCAGGTCGTACTGGCAGGAGTTGGGGCGCGAGCCGATCTCCTGGCCGGTTGGGTCGGAGAAGGTGACGGGGTTGTTCGAGGCGTAGGCGTAGCCTCCGAGTTCCTGTGGACTGTCGTCCTCGAAGACGGGATCGAGGCTCGTGAAACGGCCCAGGGTGGGGTCGTATTCGCGGGCTCCTACATCCGTGAGACCGGTGGTGGCGTCGGTGGTCTTGTCGAGGAAGGTGCGGTTGTCGGGCCAGCTCGCGGTGGTGCCGCGGGGGTTGCCATAGGGGTCGAACTGGCGCCAGGTGGGAGTCTGGGCGGTGTTGTCGAGGTAGAGGCTGTTGGTGCCGTGCTGGTCGGCGGCGAGTTCGAAGCCGTAGGCGGTGCCGGTTCCAGTGCGGAGGATGGTGGCGCCGCCGGGGGCGGTGTAGTAGCGGACTCCGGTGGCGGTGCCGGCGGAGTTGTCGAGGGTGATCTGTTCGCTGCCGAGGTAGAGGGTGGTGGTGGTCGGGTCGGTCTGGAGGAGCAGGTTGCCGTCGGCGTCGTAGATGTAGCTGGTGGAGGTGCCGGCGGTGGCGTCGGTGATCTTGGTCAGCTGGTCGTCGCTGTTCCAGGTGAGGGTCTGGTCGGCGGTGCCGGTGCGACGGGTGGTGGTGTTGCCGTCGCTGTCGTAGCCGTAGCTGGTGGACCCGGTCGTGCCGCCGGTGGTGGTCGTGGCGGTCAGGGTGTTGGACTGGCCGCTGGAGAAGCCGCTCGTGGTGACGGTGTCGCTGCCGGCGCCGGAGACGGTGTGCTGGGTCTGGGTGAGGCGGTTGCCGACGGCGTCGAAGGTCCAGCTGGTCCAGTAGGCGCCGCCGGTGATGCCGTCGCCGACGGTGCTGTGGTCACTGCTGGTGGGGGTGGCGGCGCAGTTGTCGGTGGCGGTCCAAGCGGTGGTGAGCCGGTCGAGGGTGTCGTAGGCGTAGCACTGGGTCTCGGCCGTCGTGCTGGAGCCGTTGCGGGTCTCGGTCTGGTGGGTGATGTTGCCGGAGAGGTCGTAGGTGTAGGCGGTCTCGTCGACGCTGGAGGGAGTGGCGGTGGAGCGGGTGACGAGTTGGTCGGTCAGGTCGCCGGTGTGGCTGTCGTAGGCGTCGGTGACGGTGGCGTAGGACGTGGAGGAGCCCAACTGAACCTGCGCGACCTGGTCATTGGCGCTGTACGTGGTGCTCTGTAGGTAACCGTAGGCACCGGCCAGGGCGTTGGGTTCGTCGTCGTTGTTGTAGCCGTGGGTGACGGTCTCGGCGGGCAGTCCGCCGCCGAGGGCGTAACCGTCGGTCCACAGCAGGCCTTTGACGCTGGTGTACGAGTGCGTGATCTTCCAGGTCTTGCCGAGGACCGAACCCTGTGCGGCGGAGGGGACGATGGTCTCCTCGCCCAGGGACTCGCCGAAGACGTTGAAGCCCAAGGCTTGTTGGACGTAGGCGTAGCCGCCGCTGTAGGAGGTCGCGGTGGTGACGTGGCCGACCGGGTAGGTCATGCCGGAGACGGCGGTGTTGGCGTTGTCATAGACCCAGGACGCGGTCTGGTTGCCGGGCGAGCTGGTCGACGTGTAGGCGGCCTGGTCGGTCGTGGCGGCCGCGTACCTGCCGGTCTTGCGGTCGAGGGCGTCGTAGGTGAAAGAGACGTAGTCGCCGCGGGAGTCCTTGGTCTGGAGCAGGTTGCTGTCGGCGTCGTAGGTCATGGTGGAGGTGCCCGCGGTGGGGTCGGTCTTGGAGGTCACCTCACCGGCCAGGTCGTACATGCTTGTCCACGTGTCGCCCTTGGCGTCGGTGGTGGTGGCCTGCCGGCCATGGCCGTCGTAGCCGTAGGTGGTGGCGCTGGTGGTACCGCCGGTCAGGTAGAAGACGCCGGTGGTGGTGTTCAGCGGGGTGACCAGCGTGGGCGCCGCCGAGTACTCGTCCAGCTCGCTGTCGCGGCCCAGGGCGTCGGTACGGGTGGTCTTGGTGACGCCGCCGGTGGGCGGGATGACGGTGGTGGCGTCACCGTTGTAGACCGTGGTGGTCGTCGAGACGATCGAACCGTTCTTCTCGGAGGTGTCGTAGACCTGCCGGCCGAGCCCGTCGTAGGTGAACACATCCTGGTCGGCGACCTGATTGTCGGCCACCGCCTTCAGCGACAGGGTCGGTGTGGTGGCGGAGTCCCAGTAGTCGTTGTTCTGCTTGGCCTTCCAGCCGCGTGAGTCATACAGGGTGTCGTCGATGAGACGTCCCCCCTGGGGGGTGTACGCCTGCGTCTGCCGCGTGCGGCCCAGGGAGTCGTCGATGGTTACAGAGGTGAGGTAACCGCTGTTGTCGTTCAGCGTGTTGGTCACCACGCCGGACACCGAGGTGTTCGACAGCGTGTAGGTGTAGGTCTCGTTGGCCAGGGAGCTGGTCGCGCGGGAGTTCTTCCACACCGAGGTCGTCCGCCCCAGCGCGTCGTAGTGCGTGGTGGTCACCACGTGGTCGGCGTCGGTGCTGGTCAGAGTCAGCCCGCGCTCGGGGTCGTACGTCTCGCTGGTGGTGTGGGCGACCCCGCTCACCGTGGGCTGGGCGACGCTCTGCCCGGTGGTCAGGTAGGCGGAGTCGACCGTGTAGGTGGTCGTGGTGGTGTTGCCGTTGCCGTTGGTGGTGCTCGTCAGCCGGTGGTAGGTGCTGTCGTAGGTGTACTGCGCGGTGGTCCGCCAACTGAAGGCCCCTGCACCGTAGTCGGTTGCGATGCGGGTCATGGTGACCAGACCCATCGTCGGGGCGGTGGGCTGCGGAAAGGCGGTGGCGAAGGTGGTGTCGTCGTAGAACGTCCGGGTCGCGGAGACCACCTGGTCCGGGCGGTTGACACTGGTGGGCGCGCCGAGGGTGTTAAGCCCGTCGGGGACGGACGTGACGGGGCCTTCGGTGAACCCGGAGCAGGCCACCGAGTCCTCCTCGGTTCCGGAGACCAGGCCCACGAGGTTGGCGCCGGTGTTGGCGGGCGCGTAGCTGGTAGCGGTGCACTGGTCGTAGTGAGAGTCGACCGGCACGGTGTGCTCGTAGCTGTAGGTCGGCAGCGCGAAGTCGTCGTCGGAGCGGATCGTGTCGTAGGTGGTGTCGGTCTCGGTGTCACGCCAGCTGGTGGTGCCGCCGTCGGTCAGGTGTTGGCGGGTCCACTCCTCCGCGGTGCCGGTCGCGTTCGCGGTCAGGTCCGGCAGTCCGGAGCGGGTGCGGGTGGCGGTCGCCGCGGAGATCCAGTACGAGGTGATCGTGGAGTGGTCGACCCCGCCGCCGTCACCGAGATACGACGTGGACTCCAGTACGCGCCCGGCGAGTTGGGGCGAGTCGGTGTGGTGGCCACCTTGCGAGTCGGTCAGCGAGATGCTGCGGGTCGAGGTGGAGGAGAGCCAGTCGCCGTCCATGCCTTGGTAGTAGGAGTCGACCTGCTTGGTCTTGGCGTCTCCTGAGCCGTTGCCGGTGGTGGTCGTCACCTGCTGGTAGCCGCGCCACTGCCCGTAGGTGCGGTACTTGGCCTTGGTGTTCTCGTCGTCGTCGTAGTGCCAGGCCGCGCCGCTGTAGGCGTAGTCGGTCTCCTTGGTCGCCGAGCCGCCGGTGGTGTCGGTCTCCAACACCTCCTGCACCGCGTACTTGTTGAACCAGTCCAGCATCGGGCTGATGTAGCCGCTGGGTGTCCAGTACTGCGGGGAGCAGGACGCCGTGTTGGAGGACGGTGTGGCGGAGGTCGAGCACGCTGTCGGCAGGGTGTAGGAGACGCCGGTCACCCCGCCCATCTCGTTGGTGATCGCCGTGATCCGGTAGCGGAACAGGCCCGGGTAGGTGGCCGTACTCACCCGGTTCTCCAGCGCCGAGCCGGTGAACTGTACCGGCGGCATGGTGATCGACGAGGTGGAGCCGCCCGCGCTGGTGTCCGAGCCGGTGCGCTGCACAGAAGACAGCCACAGCGTCGCGCTGGTCGCGTCCCCGGTCGACGGCTCGGTCTGGGTCAGCGCATAGGAGTCCACGGTCGTGTACGCGCCGGCCGATGTGGAGTACTGCTGGGTAGTGATCGAGGTCAGACGCACGGTGGAGAAGTACGACGGCGCATGCGCACTGCACGTCGCCCCGGACGCGCAGACCAAGTCGTAGGGGACGTCCGGGTAGTACGAGGCGTTGGAGGTGGTCTCCGCGCTCCCGCAGTTGGTGCTGGCGGAGGTGCAGCGCACCGACGTGGCGTATACGATCCTGTCGGGGACGGTGCCGTAGGGGCCGGTGGCCGTCGTGAAGCCGTAGTCGACGTGCGCGAGGTAGGAGTCGCGCACGTACTTGACCTCGGAATCCCCGTTGTGGGCGCCGTAGTAGTTAGTGTCCTGCTTGTAGTAGTACGCCATCGCCGCACCCGTCGCGGTGGTCACGTAGTCCAGGTGCCACTTGTAGGCCATCGTGCAGTAACTGCTGGTGGCCGTGGAGTTGTAGCAGGGGTCACCGGAGTGGGCGGCGTACACCCGCTGGGAGTCCACCGAATTCGTCGTGGCGTCGCCCGAGGCCCAGCCGGGCAGCTGATTGCGGCCGAAGTAGTACTTGGTGCCGTCCCGCTCCGTGATCACCCAGTACGACGTGTCGTACGTACCGGAGCCGTTCGACGAGCCGGTCACCTTGCTCACCGTCGCGCCGTTGTCGTCGGCCAGCTTGTAGGTGGAGGTGTCCTTGTCGTAGACGATCGCGTTCGATGACCCGTTCAGGGACAGGGTCAGGATCGGGCCGTCATAGCACTCGTCGGTGGTGGTCACCGAGCCCGCGCTGCCTTCCGGGGAGTCGTCGCACGGAGTGAACTCCTGTGTCACGAAGGAGTCTTGAGTGCTCCAACCGTCGCCCACCCACGGCGCCTGCGCCTGGGTGTTCGCGGTCTTCGCGTCCACGCTGCCCGAGTCGTACAACAGCGACGCGTCCGGTGCCAGCGACGTCGAGGCGCCGGGCACCTGCACCTTGTAGGTGTACGTGAAGTCGCCCGACGAGCCGGACTGGGCCCAGGATCCGGCCGAGGACAGGGTCGAGGCGTAGGTGCCGCCCGCCCCGCCCTCCTGGCCGGTGGAGTCGGTGGCCGCGATGACGGTCGCCGCACCAGAGGTCGACGCCGTCTGCGCCGAGACGGCCGTGGAGGCCGGGCCATTGTAGACGGCCGACACAGCCGCCCCCGCAGCAGGGCGGGCGGCTCCGGCCGAGGCGGGCTTCACCGAGGATGTGGCGGGAAAGGTGACGGCCGCCGACACAGCCGCGTCCTTGGTGTCATTCCGGGAGGTCAGTGGGGTCTGCTTGCGACACTTGGCAAGTTGAGGGGTCGTCAGTGCACAGGCGGGTAGTTCCACGAGACGCAGGCGTGAGGCGTAGTTGCCGCCGACGGCCTGGCTGAACGCGCCGTAGTTCAGGCCCACGTTCACCCGGCCCGAGCCGACCGCGGTCGTTCCGGAGCTGGTGAGGGACCAGACGGGGCCAGAGACGCCCAAGCGCGTGGACAGCGACCTGGGCCGGACCTGGACGCCCAGCGTCCTCGGACCGCTGTAGTCGCCCCTGCTGGGCGCGACAGCCTGCGCCCACACGGGTGTTCCCGACACGGTGGCCTTGGAGCCGGTGATCGCCGAGTGCTTCGGCGCCCCGAGTTCCAGGGTCACGGTCCTGGCGACCGGCCACGCGGTCCGGGTCGGCACGGCCGTGTGCCGGGTGGCGTCCGAGGTGCGCACGTCCTTGCGCGGAACGGACTTCAGGCCCGTGACGGAGCGGCCGACGTCCGGTTTCGGTTTCGCGGCCGGTTTGAGGGTGGCAGGGGGTGTGCTCGTCGACCCGAAGGCCGGCCCTACACACAGGGACCAGGCCAACAGCGCCGTCCATCCCACCGCCACGAGCCGCGTGCGTCTACCGGACACCGGATCCCCCTAGTCACGACCTTCAAGCCGAACTGAAGAAATACCCGAAAGTTCAATCGCGGAGAATATAGGGTTGGAAAAAACCAACCCATGAAGAATCCGCAGACGGCGACAGATTCAGACATCCACGACACTTATTACGCGTGATCTGAATCACATCGCCTCGCATGCGGCCTCAACTCCCCATACGGTGACGCGGCCTTGGATACACGCGATGCGGGCCCATTGACGGGCCGATCACCAAGGGTTCCTCAACCGGATTTTACAGAACGCTTGGACTTCTTTAGCAGCCCAGGAATTGGGGGAAAGAAATGCAAAAGAATGGGTCGGCTTCTCCGCCCCGCTCATGGGCGCGCCGCGCGGTCGTCGGTGCCGCCGTTCTCGCGGTCGCCGGCACGCTCGGCAGCCCCACTCCCGCCGGCGCCGCCGTCCCGGCGCACTCCCCCACCGCCACCCGGGCGCCGGCCGGCTCCTCCCCGGGCCTGACCCAGGACCAGGCGCTCGCGCAGGCCCGGTCCACCGGAAAGTCCGTCCAGGCGACGGCCGCCACGACGGACTCCTCCACGCTCACCGCCAACCCGAACGGCACGCTGACGCTCAGACAGACGATCGCGCCCGTACGCAAGTTGGTGGACGGAAGATGGAAGGACCTGGACGCGACGCTGGTCCGGCACCCGAACGGCACGATCTCCCCCAAGGTGGCGACCGGTTCCCTGACCCTCTCCGGCGGTGGCGCGGACGACCCCCTGGCCACCATGCGGGCCGGCAGCGGATCCCTCGCCGTGTCGCTGCCCTCCGCGTTCGCCCTCGGCACTCCCACCCTGTCCGGCCCCACCGCGACGTACCACGACGTGCTTCCCGACGTGGATCTCGCGGTCACCGCACAGGACTCCGGCGGGTTCAGCGAGGTCCTGGTCGTCAAGAACGCCACGGCCGCCGCGAACCCCGCCCTCACCGCCCTGACCCTCGCCACGAAGGCCACCGGAGTCACCCTGACCGGCGACAAGGCCGGTGACATCACCGCCAGGGACCACAGCGGCCGGACCCTGTTCTCGGCCACCGCCCCCACCATGTGGGACTCCACCCGGTTCGCCGCGACCACCCCGAAGGCGACCGACCCGAACACCGGCCAGGCCGTGGACCGGCACAACGGCGCCCCCCTCGCCTCCAGTCCGGCCGCTCCGGGCGACGCGGCCCGCAAGGCGAGCCTGAAGGCCACCTACCGCCCGGGCCGCATCGGCCTGTCACCCGACCGCGGCCTGCTGACCGGCGAGCACACCACCTACCCGGTCTACATCGACCCCACCTTCACCGCATCCGGCCAGACCGACACCGTCCAGGCCTGGGCGTTCGTCGACAACGAGTGGCCCGACACCGCATTCTGGAAGCCCGGCTCCTCCAACCCCGGTCCCCTGCACGTCGGTTACACCGACTGGACCTCCGACGTCTCCACCAACCGCTCGTTCTTCCAGACCAGCGTCCACAGCGCCCTGTGGAACTCGACGGTGATCTCCTCCGACATCTCCTTCTACGAGAACTGGTCGGCCTCCTGCACCGCCAAGGCCCTCGACCTGTACTGGACCGGCTCGATCTCCTCGTCCACCACCTGGAACAACCAGCCCTCCCGGCTCAGCAAGATCGGCTCCCAGTCCGTCGCCCACGGCTGGTCCACCTCCTGCGGACCCGCGGACGTCACGTACTCCCTCACCTCGCTGATGCAGCGGGCCGCCGACAACCACTGGTCGAAGGCCACCTTCGGACTCCTCGCCGCCGACGAGGGCGACGACCTGGCGTGGAAGCAGTTCAGCAAGCAGGCCACCATCACCACGACCTACGACCACACCCCCACCACCCCGACCTCGCTGACCACCAGCCCGGTCACCAACTGCACGGCCACCACGCCGACTTCACTGGGGCTGGGTGACGTCACCCTGCGCGCCGCGGTCTCCGACCCGGACGGCACCACCAGCCCGCTCACCGCGAACTTCACGCTGAAGAACATGGCGAGCGGCACGACCTACACCCGGGCGATCAACGCCACCAGCGGCACCACGGCGAGCACCCTCTACTCCCACACGGCCTCCGGACCCTTCAACGCGCTCACCGCGAAAACCGAGTTCGCCTGGTATCTCACCGTTACCGACCAGCACCTGACGAGCAGTCAGTCCAAGACCTGCCACTTCTACTACGACCCCACCGCCCCCGGCGCCCCCACCATCACCCCCGTCACCTCCACCACCAGCCAGTGCCCCGAACTCACCGACAGCCCCTCGGGCGACAGCCTGTGCACCGTGGGCACATCGGCGAGCTTCACGCTCACGGATACCAACACCACGTCCGCGCCCGGCAGTTACCGCTACCAGCTCAACGGCGGCAACCCCGTCAGCGTCAACGCCTCAAGCTCTAGCCCCTACACCGCCACCATCTCGCTCAAGCCCACCACCCAGACCGACGTCCTGACCGTCACCGCCGTCGGCGCCAGCGGCAACGTCGGCGACACCTACGACTACCGCTTCATCGCCCGGGCCCCCGCCACCGCCACCGCCGACGACCTCAACGGCGACGGCAACGCCGACCTGCTGACCGTCGGCGGCAAGAACTCCCTGCCGGCCGGGCTCTGGCAGGCCACCGGCAACGGCGGCGGCAAGCTCAACCCCGTCGCCCGCAACGTCGGCATCGACGGCAACGGCGTCTCCACCACCCAGACCGCCACCTCCTTCACCGGCACCCAGGCCGTCACCGGCCACTTCTTCACCGGCAACGGCTTCAACGACGTCCTCGACTACGGCTACGACACCTCAACCGGCGCCGTCAGCGGCGAGATCCTGCGCGGCCAGGGCGACGGCACCGACCTCCAGCCCGTCGACTCCCTTCCCATCACCAACGCCACCGGCGTCTTCGCCCTGACGACGACGACCTTCAACGACGACGGCACCACCACCGACACCACCACCCCGGCCACCTCCGTCGCCACCGGCGGTGGCCTCTACAACACCGTCAACGGCAACACCGCCACGGGCTATCCGGACCTCCTCCTAGTGATCAACGGCTCGCTCTACGACGAGAACTCCGTGCCCGCCGCGGGTCTGTACCCCGGTGCCGACCAGGCCACCGACCTCGCCGACTACAACCCCTACTGCCTGGCCCAGAACACCGGCACCACCCCCAACTGCACGACCGGCTGGGCCGGTTGGACCCTCACCAGCACCCTCGACGCAAACGGCATGCCGGAGCTGTTCGCCCGCGACACCAGCACCGACACCAACGACCCCTCCCACGGCCAACTCTGGTACCTCAGCCCCACCAACCTCCAGAACCTGACCTACGACGCCCTCTCCAACGGCGCCACCGACACCACCCTCACCTCCGTCGAGGCCGCCGCCTCCGGCTGGGACTCCGCCGGCCAGCCCACCCTCCAGGCCGCCGACATCAACAACGACCACACCCCCGACCTGTGGACCCTCGGCAGCACCGGCACCGCCACCGCCCACGAGATGACCCTCTCCGGCACCACCGCCACCTTCACCACCCCCACCGGCCAGGCCCTGAGCACCGACACCCACGACTGGCCCCTCAACGACTACGACACCACCGCCCTCACCGCCGACGACGCGGCCACCAGCGCCATCACCCTCACCGGCACCAGCGGCGTCACCGCCCCCGAAGGCGGCCTCTTCGACCCCGACGTCGCTCTCGACGCGAGCGACCACGACTACCTCCAGGGCAGCAAAGCACTGGACCTGACCGAGTCGTTCACCGTGTCCGTCTGGGCCGATCCCACCGCGTACGGCGGCGCCGTCCTCTCCCAGAGCGGCAGTGCCGACTCCGGAATCCTGCTCATCCCCACCACCACCGGCTGGCAGTTCAGCCTCAACACCGGTGCGGGCACCGCCTGGAGCTTCGACACCGTCACCGGCGGCACCGTCCACCTCGGCACCTGGGCCCACCTGACCGCGACCTACGACAAAACCACCGGCGTGATGAACCTCTACGTCGACGACGTCTTCGTCAACAGCGGAAACCACACCGCCCCCACCACCGGTGCCAGCGGCACCTTCCAGCTCGGCGACGCCCTCAACGCCTCCGCCCGCACGAACTACTACAGCGGCGAACTCGCCCGCGTCCGCACCTGGACCGGCTCCGTCGTACCTCCGGCACAGCCATACACCCCGGCCGGATACCACCAGGCCGTCACACCCACCCGCATCCTCGACACCCGCAGCAGCAGCGGTCTCACCTACACCAGCGGCATCACCGCCGGCGCCAGCACCATCACTTCCGACTCCGTCACCCAACTGAAGATCGCAGGAGACAGCGTCACCTCACCCGTCAGCAGCTCCCCCACCACCATCCCCGCCTCGGTCACCGCGGTCGCCGTCGACGTCACTACGACGGCTCAGACCGACCACGGCTACGTCACCACCTATGCCGACGGCACCCAACGCCCCCTCACCTCATCCACCAACTTCACCGCCGGCACGAGCAGGACCGGCTACCAGATCGTCCCCGTCGGCAACGACGGCAAGATCGACCTCTACACCCATCTCGACACCACCAGCGCCACCACCGCCCTGATCGTCGACGTCACCGGCTACTTCACCAGCGACGCCACCTTGACGGGAAATCAGACCTATACCCCGCTCACCAACGCCGTCCGCGCCCTGGACACCCGCTCCAGCATCGCCCACACCACCCTGACCAGCACCGGCACCGTGGCCGCCGGCACCAACTTCACCCTCCAGATCACCGGCCTCAACGGCGTCCCCGCCAACGCGACGGCCGTCGCCGTCAACCTCGCCGCCGCCAACGCCGCCGACACCGGCTTCCTCCAGGCATACGCCACCGGATACGCCCCCACCGCCGACACCAGCCTCAGCTACAACCCCGGCAACGCCATCGCCTCACTCTCCGGCGACGTTCCCATCGGCACCAACGGAACCATCACCATCTCCGTCCACAGCAGCGCCGCCGCTGTCATCGCCGACATCAGCGGCTACTACACCACCAGCACCACCGGTCAGAAATTCCACACCCTCAACCCCACCCGCCTCGTGGACACCCGCAGCGGCATCGGCGGAAGCTCCAGTGCCGTCGCCTCACTCGGCACCTACACGCTCACCACCAGCACCACCCAGCAAGTCACCATGGCCACCACCCCCACCCTCGCCGCCATGCTCACCGTCACCAACCCCACCGGCAGCGGCTACGCCATCGCCTACCCCACCGCCACCGGCAAACCCGCCACCAGCAGCCTCAACTGGGGCACGAACGACACCCTCGCCAACCTCACCCTCACCCCCACCGACACCAACGGACAGATAAGCATCTACAACAACAGCGACGGCACCGCCGACTTCATCTTCGACACCAGCGGCTACCTCAGCTGACCGGCGTATTTCCGTGAAATACCGAGGCCGGGCACTCCACCAGTGCCCGGCCTCCCTCACCTCATCCCTGAGGGACAGCGTCAGCATGCAGCGCGAACACTGATCCACGCTTGAGGTCCGCCACCGACGCCTGCGCACACCGCCGCGGGGCAGGGCAAGCGCCCCTCTGAGGCCAGCGCACCTGCGTTCCGGGCCGTTTCCTCTTCGGTCCGTTTCTCAGGCCATCGCCAGACACTCGCGCACCAGCCACCCGCTGCCGCTGACACCAGGTTCACCACCGGACACCGTCCTCAGGAACGGTCGAGCCGTCCCTGGTCTGTACGGCCCATGGATCTTGATACCGAGCCTCCAGGGCAACGCGACCGGGGGGTCCCTTCTCAACCTATTGCAGAACAACGTCCTCGCCCCGGAGCCGGACCACCCGCGAGGAACTCTGGATCGCGCTTGTGATCCAGATCAAAACGGACCTCAGACCGTCATGATCTCCCCGGCCTTCCAGCCGCGTGATCGCGTCGCACCCGGAACACACCTCCCGCGGGGAGTGAGCGGGCGTCGAAACAAGATCAGCTCCCCGGCTGGCCGTGGTCCGAGCCCCGAGGGGGACGTCCGGAACCTGTGGCACCCCCGCCGAAACCGTGCAGAGGGCGACTCCGTAGTGCAACGGCAACCCATTGAGCATCACCGGAGCAACGCCTTCCGCTTTCCTCGCGTCCAGCCAGCGTCCAGAATCCAGTGCCCAACCAGCCACAGGAGCCACATAACGAAAGGTTCAACCGCGCCGAACCGGCACATTCGTGCAGGTCAGAGGGCTTTCGAGCCGCCAGGACCAGCACCGAGGCCGAACCCACGCGCAGCGGATTCATTCCGTTCAGGCAAAGTTGACGATCCGACAGGACAAATTGAATGTTTCCGCAGGTCACAGGCCTGCACAAGTGGGGCGGGTGGGACTCGAACCCACGGCCGGCGGATTATGAGTCCGCTGCTCTAACCGGCTGAGCTACCGCCCCATAGCGGCGTGTCGCGTACATGTGTGCGCGCCGTCTGCCGCAGCATAGCCGCTCATACGATCTCCTGCTCCGCAGGGGCGACTTCGCATGCCCTTGAGGACACCGCCCGCGACCTGCACGGTTCCTCCGCACATGAAAAAGGACCCCGACGGGGTCCTCGATCATCTGCTCTCCCGACTGGACTCGAACCAGTAACCTGCCGGTTAACAGCCGGCTGCTCTGCCAATTGAGCTACGGAAGATCGAAGCTCCCCCGACTGGACTCGAACCAGTAACCTGCCGGTTAACAGCCGGCTGCTCTGCCAATTGAGCTACGGAGGAATGCCTCGTTGCATCGAACGTACCTCCCTGGGTATTCGCCAGGGGGCGGGCGCTCGCTGCGACACATACATTAGCGCAAGCAGGGGGGTGCTCCGCCAATCGGTTCCCCTGGCACCGACCGTCGCACCGGAGACCTACGCAAGGGAAGGGTGGGCGCCATGCGCTACAAGCTCACGTTCGTGGTCGGACTGACTCTGGGGTACGTGCTGGGCACCCGTGCCGGGCGCGAGCGCTACGAACAGTTGAAGAAATCCGCCCGTCAGGTCGCCCAGAACCCCGCCGTCCGCAACACCGCGGAGACAGCCGCTCAGCAGAGCCGCCAGTTCGCGGGCAAGGCGTACCACGCGGTCAGTGACAAGGTCGGCGACCGCGTCCCGGAGTCGGTGACCCAGCGGGTCCGCTCGCTCCGCGACCGCAACACCAACGGCGCACCGGAGGACGACTGGGGCACCAGCGACACCTGACTCCCGGGTGGCGAAAACTGGGCGCGGCCGGCCGCAGCCGTTCCGCGCCCGCGGCCGCCGCGCAGCCCCATCGACGCTACGCCCATAGAATTTGCGCCATGGGGATAGTCGCCGGGTTGGACAGCTCGCCCGAATTCACTCGCATCGTCGTCTGCGACGCGGACACGGGTGCCGTGCTCAAACAGGGGTACGCGCCCCACCCGGTCGAGGGTCGCCCGTCCGACGTCGACCCCCAGGCCTGGCTGCTCTCCCTCGGCGAGGCCGCCGGTGGCGGTCTCCTCGAAGGCGTGCAGGCCATCGGTGTGTCCTCCCAGCAGAACGCCGTCGTGCCTCTCGACGCCCAGGGCAACACCGTCCGCCCCGCCATGGTCGGCGGCGACAAGCGCGCCCAGGTCGCGGCGGCCGACCTCGTCGACGCGCTCGGCGGACGGGAGGCGTGGGCCCAGGCGGTGGGGTGTGTGCCGCAGGCCGCGCAGCCCATCACCAAGCTGCGCTGGATGAACAAGACCGAGCCCGAGGCCGCCCTGCGCACCGCCGTGCTCCTGCAGGCGCACGACTGGCTGGTGTGGCAGCTCCTCGGCCGACCGGTCCGCAGGACCACCGACCGCGGTGGTGCCTCGGGAACCGGGTACTGGTCCGCCGCCACCGGCGCCTACCGGGGCGACCTCGTCGAACTCGCGCTGGGCCACCAGGCGATGCTCCCCGAGGTGATCGGCCCCGCGGACGCGGCCGGTACGACCCCGGAGGGGCTGTTGATCTCCGCCGGGACCGGGGAGACGATGGCCGCCGCCTTCGGGCTCGGTATCGGGCTCGGGGACGCCGTCGTCTCGCTGGGCGCGTCCGGGTCCGTGATGGCCGTCCATTCCGAGGCGCTCGTCGACAGCACCGGGATGATCACTTCCCTGGCCGACGCGACCGGCATGCACCTGCCCGTCGTCACCACCCTGAACGCCGTACGGACCCTGCGCGGCGCCTCCGAGTTGCTCGGCCTGAGCGACCTGGAGAGCCTGTCCGAGCTGGCGATGAAGTCCACGCCGGGCGCCCACGGGCTCGTACTGCTGCCCTATCTGGAAGGCGAGCGGACGCCGAACCTGCCGCACACGGCGGGGACGCTGAGCGGGCTGCGGCGGGAGTCGATGAAGCCGGAGCACCTGGCGCGGGCCGCGTTCGAGGGCATGCTGTGCGGGCTCGCGGACGCGCTCGACGTGTTGCGCGGCCGGGGGGTCGAGGTGCGGCGGGTCTTCCTGCTGGGGGCCGCGGCCGAGCTGTCCGCCGTACAGGCCGCCGCGCCCGCGCTGTTCGGCGCGCAGGTCGTCGTACCGCAGCCGGCGGACTACGCGGCGATCGGGGCCGCCCGGCAGGCGGCCTGGGCGCTCGGGACGTCGCAGGGCACGCTCGATCCGCGTACCCCGCCGATGTGGCAGGGCCCGGCCGGGCAGGTCCTGGAGCCCGGCGAGGAGCTGGCGGTGGGGCAGGCGGTGCGGCAGCAGTACGTGTCGGTGCGGGAGCAGACGTACCCGGGGGCGTTCCGGTAGGCAAGCACCCGGAAGGTAAGGGTCCGGTAGGAGTCCGAGCCCGCGAGACCCCGTAAAGCCGTATGAAGCACTGCTGTCGGCTTAATCGGTTGAGGTAACGCGGGTGGAGTGTCCGACGATAGGGGCCAGGGGCAACCAACCGCCCCACCGCCGACTCCGAGAGACGTAGCGTGCTCATACGACTTCTGCGGACCTATCTCAGGCCCTACAAGAAACCCATCGCCCTCCTGGTGCTGCTGCAGTTCCTCCAGACCTGCGCCACCCTCTACCTGCCCACGCTCAACGCGGACATCATCGACAACGGCGTCGTGAACGGGGACACCGGCTACATCCTCGGCTACGGCGCTGTGATGATCGGCATCTCACTGGTGCAGGTGGTCTGCAACATCGGGGCCGTGTTCTACGGCGCCCGGACCGCCGCCGCGCTCGGCCGGGACCTGCGGGCGGCGGTCTTCGACCGGGTCCAGTCGTTCTCGGCGCGCGAGGTCGGTCACTTCGGGGCGCCCACACTGATCACCCGTACGACCAATGACGTCCAGCAGGTCCAGATGCTGGCCCTGATGACGTTCACGCTGTTGGTGTCTGCGCCCATCATATGCGTGGGCGGCATCGTGCTGGCGCTCGGCCTGGACGTGCCGCTGTCCGCGGTACTGGTGGCCGTGGTGCCGACCCTGGGCATCTGTGTGACGTTGATCGTACGGCGGCTGCGGCCGCTGTTCCGGTCCATGCAGGTGCGTCTCGACACGGTGAACCGGGTGCTGCGCGAGCAGATCACCGGCAACCGGGTCATCCGGGCCTTCGTGCGCGACGCGTACGAGGAGGACCGGTTCCGGAAGGCGAACACCGACCTGACGGAGATCTCGCTCAAGACCGGCAACCTGCTCGCGCTGATGTTCCCCGTGGTCATGACGACGGTGAACCTGTCGTCGATCGCGGTGGTGTGGTTCGGCGCCCACCGGATCGACAGCGGCGGGATGCAGATCGGCGATCTGACCGCGTTCCTCGCCTATCTGATGCAGATCGTCATGTCCGTGATGATGGCCACCTTCATGTTCATGATGGTGCCGCGCGCGGAGGTGTGCGCCGAACGCATCCAGGAGGTGCTGGACACCTCCTCCAGCGTGGTCCCGCCGGTGGCGCCCGTCACCGAGCTGCGGCGGCACGGGCATCTGGAGATCCGGGGCGCGGGCTTCCGCTACCCGGGTGCCGAGGAGCCGGTGCTCAGGGCGATCGACCTGGTGGCCCGGCCCGGCGAGGTGACCGCCGTGATCGGCTCGACCGGCAGCGGCAAGTCCACGCTGCTGGGCCTCGTGCCCCGGTTGTTCGACACGACCGACGGCGAGGTGCTCGTCGACGGCACCGAGGTGTCGACCATCGACCCGAAGCTGCTGGCCAGGACCGTCGGGCTGGTGCCGCAGAAGCCGTATCTCTTCGCGGGCACGGTCGCCACCAATCTGCGCTACGGCAACCCGGACGCGACCGACGAGGAGCTGTGGCACGCGCTGGAGGTGGCGCAGGCCAAGGGCTTCGTCGAGGGGCTGGAGAACGGGCTCGACTCCCCCATCGCCCAGGGCGGCACCAATGTCTCCGGTGGTCAGCGGCAGCGGCTCGCCATCGCGCGCACGCTGGTGCAGCGGCCGGAGATCTACCTCTTCGACGACTCCTTCTCGGCCCTCGACTACGCGACCGACGCGGCCCTTCGGGCGGCGCTCGCCGAGGAGACCGCGGAGGCCACCGTCGTGATCGTGGCCCAGCGGGTGGCCACCATCCGGGACGCGGACCGGATCGTCGTCCTCGACGAGGGCCATGTCGTCGGCACCGGCACCCACCGCGAGCTGATGGCGGACAACGAGACCTACCGGGAGATCGTGCTCTCCCAGCTCACGGAAGCGGAGGCTGCCTGATGGCCGGGCCCATGGGGCGCATGATGGCGGGCACCGGTCCCGAGAACCGCTCGCTGGACTTCAAGGTGTCCGGCAGGCGGCTGCTCGCCCAGTTCAAGCCGGAGCGGCTCACCCTCTACGCGATGCTGGCCTGTGTCGTGGTGAGCGTGGGCCTGAACGTGGTCGGGCCGAAGATCCTCGGCAGGGCCACCGACCTGGTCTTCGCGGGCATCATCGGACGGCAGATGCCCACCGGGGCGAGCAAGGAGGAAGTCCTCGCCGGGATGCGGGAGCGCGGCGAGGGTCAGGTCGCCGACATGCTCCGCAGCACCGACTTCACCCCCGGCAAGGGCATCGACTTCACCGCCGTGGGGCAGGTCCTGCTGCTGGCGGTCGGGGTGTTCCTCGTCGCCGGGCTGCTGATGGCGGTGGCGACACGGCTGGTCAACAGGACCGTCAACCGCACGATGTTCCGGATGCGCGAGGACGTCCAGACGAAGCTGTCGCGGCTGCCGCTGTCGTACTTCGACAAGCGCCAGCGCGGCGAGGTCCTCTCCCGGGCGACCAACGACATCGACAACATCGGCCAGACCCTCCAGCAGTCGATGGGTCAGCTCATCAACTCACTGCTCACCATCATCGGTGTGCTCGCGATGATGTTCTGGGTGTCCTGGCTGCTGGCCCTGGTCGCACTGGTCACCGTGCCGCTGTCGTTCGTCGTCGCCACCCGCGTGGGCAAGCGCTCGCAGCCGCACTTCGTGCAGCAGTGGCGCACTACCGGCAAGCTCAACGCCCACATCGAGGAGATGTACACCGGGCACACCCTGGTGAAGGTGTTCGGCCGCCAGGACGAGTCGGCCGCGCAGTTCGCCGAGCAGAACGACGCGCTGTACGAGGCCGGGTTCAAGGCGCAGTTCAACAGCGGGGTCATGCAGCCGCTGATGATGTTCGTCTCGAACATCAACTACGTTCTGGTGGCGGTCGTGGGCGGACTGCGGGTCGCGTCCGGCTCGCTCTCCATCGGTGACGTGCAGGCCTTCATCCAGTACTCCCGGCAGTTCTCGATGCCGCTGACGCAGGTCGCGTCGATGGCGAACCTGGTGCAGTCGGGTGTCGCCTCGGCCGAGCGGATCTTCGAACTCCTGGACGCGGAGGAGCAGGAGGCGGATCCGGTGCCGGCGGTGCGGCCCGAGGAACTGCGCGGGCGGGTGGCGCTGGAGGGCGTGTCCTTCCGGTACGACCCCGAGAAGCCGCTCATCGACGACCTCTCGCTGAAGGTGGAGCCCGGGCACACGGTCGCGATCGTCGGCCCGACGGGAGCCGGGAAGACCACCCTGGTCAACCTGCTCATGCGGTTCTACGACGTCTCGGGCGGCCGGATCACCCTCGACGGCGTGGACATCGCGAAGATGTCCCGGGACGAGCTGCGGGCCGGGATCGGGATGGTCCTCCAGGACACCTGGCTCTTCGGCGGCACCATCGCGGAGAACATCGCGTACGGCGCCTCGCGCGACGTGACCCGGGGCGAGATCGAGGAGGCGGCGCGGGCGGCACACGCGGACCGGTTCGTGCGCACCCTCCCCGAGGGCTACGACACCGTGATCGACGACGAGGGCAGCGGGGTGAGCGCGGGCGAGAAGCAGCTCATCACGATCGCCCGGGCCTTCCTGTCGGACCCGGTGATCCTGGTCCTCGACGAGGCGACGTCGTCGGTGGACACGCGTACGGAGGTGCTGATCCAGAAGGCCATGGCCAAACTGGCGCACGGCCGCACGTCGTTCGTGATCGCGCACCGGCTCTCGACGATCCGGGACGCGGACACGATCCTGGTGATGGAGAACGGCTCGATCGTCGAACAGGGCACGCACACGGACCTGTTGGAGTCCGGCGGGGCGTACGCACGCCTGTACAAGGCACAGTTCGCGCAGGCGGTGGCGGAGGTGGACTAGCGGGAAAGGGGCCGTTGGGAAACGGCCCCTTCTCAGTCCAGGTAGCCCCTCAGCTGATCCGCGAAAGCGTGATCCCGCAGCTTGTTCAGCGTCTTCGACTCGATCTGCCGTATCCGCTCCCGAGTCACCCCGAAGATCCGCCCGATCTCCTCCAACGTACGTGGACGCCCGTCGGCCAGCCCGTACCGGAGTTGGACTACCTTCCGCTCACGCTCGCCCAGCGTCGACAGCACAGCCTCCAAGTGCTCCCTGAGCAGTAGGAACGCCGCCGACTCGACCGGCGAGGCCGCGTCGCCGTCCTCGATGAGGTCACCGAGGGCGACATCGTCCTCCTCGCCCACCGGCGCATGAAGCGACACCGGCTCCTGGGCGAGCCGCAGCACCTCGCTCACCCGCTCCGGCGCGAGTTCGAGATGCGCGGCGACCTCTTCCGGCGTGGGTTCGTACCCGCGTTCCTGCAGCATGCGGCGCTGGACGCGGACGACCCGGTTGATCAACTCGACGACATGGACCGGGACTCGGATCGTCCGGGCCTGGTCGGCGAGGGCTCGGGACATGGCCTGGCGGATCCACCAGGTGGCGTAGGTGGAGAACTTGTAGCCGCGGGCGTAGTCGAACTTCTCGACCGCCCGGATCAGGCCCAGGTTTCCCTCCTGGACCAGGTCGAGCATGGTCAGGCCGCGGCCGACGTACCGTTTCGCGACGGAGACGACCAGGCGCAGGTTCGCCTCGATGAGCCGGCGCTTGGCCATCCGGCCCAGCACGACCAGGCGGTCCAGGTCGAGCCCCAACTGGCTGTCCAGATCCGGGGTGTTGAGAAGTTTCTCCTCGGCGAACAGGCCGGCCTCGACCCGGCGGGCGAGTTCGACCTCCTCGGCGGCGGTGAGCAGCGGGATACGGCCGATCTCCCGCAGGTACTGGCGGAACAGGTCCGAGGACGGCCCGCTGGTGTCGGCCCGGTTGCGGGCGGGTTCGACCGGCTCGGGGGGCTCGGTGGCCTCCAGCGCCTCCGCGGGCGGTTCGGCGGACTCGGCCGGTGTGTCCGGCTCGGCCTCGGGATGGTGCACGGCACGGCTCTGCGGGGGTACCGCGACCAGTACGTCGGTCTCGGCATCCGGCTCTGCTGTGTCGTCCGCACTGTTCTCGGTCTGTGCGAGGGTCTGGGTCTGCACGGGGGCGACCTCCAGGATGATCGCTGCCAAGGGGTACGGCAGCGGTACTTCGGGGGCGGAGTCGGCGGCCTCGCCGCTGTCCGTCCCGTACGCGATGAGCGGAACCGCGGGGGTCTGGGACCCGCTGGGGACGGATCGGCCGCGCTCCGAGGACTCAGGCACCGGAACCCAGTGTGGAGTACGACACACAGCCGCCACGAGGGGCGTGCGGTGACTTTTTGAGTCCGGTCCGTGACCGCGTGGTTACTTTGCCTTACGAGTGCGCGGCCCTGCGGGGCTTGAAACCTCTGCGCCACCCGGCGGAGCCGCACATCGATGCGGCCCCGCGCCCCTGGGGCCGGCCGCGTCAGCCCCTCAGAGAGCCGCCGTGCCCTGCTCCCGCAGTGCCTGGCCGTACTGCTGCAACACCCACATCTCGTTCTGCACGGCGGCCAGATGGGCCGGGTCGCCGCCGGTGCCGAGGCGGATCAAGGTGCCCTGGATCTCCTGGATGCGGCGGTCGACGGCGCGGCGGCGGACGGTGACCAGCTGGTCGCCGGCGTAGTTCTCGTCCACTGTGCGCCGCATGATCGCCTCGACGGCGAGTTCCGTGACCATCGCGCGGACCGCGTCGTCGGGGGCGGCCTCACGAACCCGGACCAGGTAGTCCTGCGAGTCCTGGACGCCGTACTCGGCGCCGCCGGCGTCCATGATGGCCTGGCGTACGGCCGCGTAGGGCGGGGCGGTGAACTCGTCGATGCCGTACGCGTCGAAGGCCGGGGAGACCAGTTCGGGGCGCTGGAGGGCGAGCTTGAGCAGCTCGCGCTCGGTGGCGTAGACGGGGTTGCGGAGGGTGAGGGCGGGGCCGGAGACCGCGGGGCGGGGGGCGCTGTCGTACGGCTGCTGCGGGCCGCGGGCCGCGGGGGCCGGGCCCTTGCCGCCGCGGTCGCGGGCCCAACGGGCCAGCTGGGCCACCCGCTTGACCACGAACTGGGTGTCGAGGATGCCGAGCATGCCGGCCAGCTGGACGGCGACCTCGTGCTGGGCACCGCTGTTCTTGATGCGGGCGACGATCGGGGCGGCTTCGTCGAGCGCCGCCGCGCGGCCCGCCGGGGTGTCGAGGTCGTAGCGGACGACGATCTGGCGGAGCGCGAACTCGAAGAGCGGGGTGCGGGGTTCGACCAGGTCGGCCACCGCGTCGTCGCCCTTGGCGAGGCGCAGGTCGCAAGGGTCCATGCCGTCGGGGGCGATGGCGATGTAGGTCTCGGCGGCGAACTTCTGGTCGTCCTCGAAGGCGCGCAGGGCGGCCTTCTGGCCGGCCGCGTCGCCGTCGAAGGTGAAGATCACGCGGGCCGAGCCGTTGTCCATCAGCAGGCGGCGCAGGATCTTGATGTGGTCGCCGCCGAAAGCGGTGCCGCAGGTCGCGATGGCGGTCGTCACCCCGGCGAGATGGCAGGCCATGACGTCGGTGTAGCCCTCGACGACGACCGCGCGGGACGCCTTGGCGATGTCCTTCTTCGCGAGGTCGATGCCGTAGAGGACCTGGGACTTCTTGTAGATCGCCGTGTCGGGCGTGTTGAGGTACTTCGGGCCGTTGTCCGCCTCGTAGAGCTTGCGGGCGCCGAAGCCGACGACCTCGCCGCCGATGTCGCGGATCGGCCACATCAGACGGCCGCGGAAGCGGTCGATGGGGCCGCGGCGGCCCTCCTGGGAGAGGCCGGAGAGCAGGAGTTCCTTGTCGGTGAAGCCCTTGCCGCGCAGGTAGCGGGTGAGGTGGTCCCAGCCCTGGGGGCTGTAGCCGACGGAGAAGTGGGCGGCGGCGGCCTGGTCGAAGCCGCGCTCGGCGAGGAACTGGCGGCCGGTGTCGGCCTCCGGGCCGGTGGCCAGCTGCTCCATGTACCAGTCGGCGGCGATCTTGTGGGCCTCGACCAGGCGGATGCGTTCGCCGCGCTGGTGGGCGGGGTTGTAGCCGCCCTCCTCGTAGCGCAGGGTGATGCCGGCCTGGGCGGCTAGGCGCTCGACCGCCTCGGAGAAGGTGAGGTGGTCGACCTTCATCACGAACGTGATGGTGTCGCCGCCCTCCTGGCAGCCGAAGCAGTGGAAGAACCCCTTGCTCGGACTGACCTGGAAGGACGGCGACTTCTCGTCGTGGAACGGGCACAGGCCCTTGAGGTTGCCGCCGCCCGCGTTGCGCAGCTGGAGGTACTCGGACACCACGGCGTCGATCGGGACCGCGTCCCGTACCGCCTTCACGTCCTCGTCGTTGATCCGTCCTGCCACGTGGTGATTCTACGGGGCCGAACTGACACTCCTGGGGCGAGACGGCTTTCCGGCCGGGGGTCCGGGGGTTGTCCCCCGGGAAATGCAGCACGGGGCCGAACTGACACTCCTGGGGCGAGACGCTTTCCGGCCGGGGGTCCGGGGGTTGTCCCCCGGGAATCGCAGCACGGGGGTGCGCCGACACTCAAGGGACGAGGCTTTCGAGCGGAACGTGCGGGTCCGCCAGGGAGTCGGTGTTCACCTGTGTCTTCGACCTGATCAGCTGCTGGATGGGCTCTGTGACGTCCCACACGTTCACGTTCATCCCGGCCAGCACTCGACGGTCCTTGAGCCAGAACGCGATGAACTCACGCTTTCCTGCGTCTCCCCGGATCACCACTTCGTCGTATGTCCCCGGGGGCGCCCAGCCGCTGTACTCCATCCCCAGGTCGTACTGGTCGGAGAAGAAGTAGGGCACACGGTCGTAGGTGAGCTCGCGGCCCAGCATCGCGCGGGCCGCCGCCGGGCCGCCGTTGAGGGCGTTGGCCCAGTGCTCGACGCGCAGACGGGTCTCGAACAGGGTGTGGTGGAAGGACGCCACGTCACCGGCCGCGTGGATGTCGGGGTCGGAGGTGCGCAACCGCTCGTCGACCACGATCCCGCCGCCATGGGTGCGGTCGGCGATCTCCAGACCGGCCGCCTCCGCCAGCGCGGTCCGGGGGGCCGCGCCGACCGCCGCGAGGACATCGTGCGCCGGATGCTCCTCGCCGTCGTCGGTGCGGGCCGCGAGGACCATGCCGTCCTGGCCGACGATCTCGGTGAGCTTCGCCCCGAAGTGGAAGCGGACGCCGTGCTCACGGTGCAGTTCGGCGAAGATGTTGCCCAGCTCGGGTCCGAGGACCGAGTAGAGCGGGGTGGACAGCGGCTCCACGACGGTGACCTCGGCGCCGTACTCCCGGGCCGCCGCCGCGACTTCCAGACCGATCCAGCCCGCGCCGGCGATCACGATGTGGCCGTTGTCCCTGCCCAGGGCGGCCAGGACGCCCTTGAGGCGCTCGGCGTGGGCGAGGCGGCGCAGATGGTGGACACCGGCCAGGTCGGTGCCCGGGATGTCCAGGCGCCTGGGTTCGGAGCCGGTGGCGAGCAGCAGCTTGTCGTAGCGGACTGCGGTGCCGTCCTCACCGAAGCGGACCGTTTTCGCCGTACGGTCGATGGCGTCCACGGTCTCGCCGAGGTGCAGCTCGATGTCGTTCTGTGCGTACCAGGCCGGTTCGTGGACGAAGACGCTGTCGCGCTCCTCCTTGCCGAGGAGGTAGCCCTTGGAGAGCGGCGGACGCTCGTAGGGGTGGTCGCGTTCGTCGCAGATCAGTATCACGCGGCCGGTGAAGCCTTCCGCCCGGAGCGTCTCGGCCGCCTTCGCGCCGGCGAGACCTCCTCCGACGATGACAAATGTCTGATCCGCGTCGACCACTTGATGCCTCCTACGGGGGGTCTGGGGGGTGTCCCCCCAGTAAACACAGCGGGTGCCGCCACATGGGAGCGTCCCGCACGGAGCGTGATGGGGGAAGAGGGAGTGGCCCGATCAGGCCACGGAGGGTCACATTCGGGCTCGATCCATGTCACTCCCGTCCCATCCGCACGACTCTTGTCCCGCAAGCATCACAGGTGTCCCGTGAGACGTGCGTGAAGCGAACGGGCGGACGCGTCGGTGAGGGAAGCGATCTGATCGACGATCACCCGTTTGCGGGCCCGGTCGTCGGGCGCCCGGTCGAACAGCGCGCGGAACTGGGGGTCGAGGCCGTCCGGCGCGCGGACCGTGAGCGCCTCGGCCAGTTCGGCGACGACGATCCGCTGGTCGGCCCGCAGCCGCTCCTGCTCGGCGCGCTGCATGACGTACCGGTCGGCGACGGCCTTGAGGACCGCGCACTCCAGGCGGGTCTCGTGCGGTACGACGAGTTCGGCGCCGTATCTCGTGAGCCGCCCGGTGCCGTGGTGCTCGCGCGTGGCCGCCTCGGCGGACAGGCAGAAGCGCCCGATGAGCTGGCTGGTGGCGTCCTTGAGGCGGGCCTGGGCGACGGCTGATCCGTCGTAGCCGTGCGGCCACCACGGTTCTTCCTGGAGTCGGTCCAGGGCGGCGGCGAGTTCTGCGGGGTCGGTGTCCTCGGGGACGTATCTGCCGAGGGCGACCTCGAAGACCGCCAGGCGTTCCGGCTCCGCGTGCAGGCAGTTGGGGTCGATGTGGCCCGCGTGGAGGCCGTCCTCGACGTCGTGCACCGAGTACGCAACGTCGTCGGCCCAGTCCATGACCTGGGCCTCGAAGGTGGTGCGGGTGCCGGGGGCGTCCTTGCGAATCCAGTCGAAGACGGGGCGGTCGTCCTCGTAGACGCCGAACTTGTGCGACGAGTGCGCTCCGCGGGGCCAGGGGTATTTGGTGGCCGCGTCGAGGGTGGCCCGGGTGAGGTTCAGTCCTACCGAGCCGTCCTCCGTGAAGCGTTTGGGCTCGATGCGGGTGAGGAGCCTCAGGGACTGGGCGTTGCCCTCGAAGCCGCCGCAGTCGTCGGCGAACTCGTTCAGGGCCTGTTCGCCGTTGTGGCCGAACGGGGGGTGGCCGAGGTCGTGGGCCAGACAGGCGGCCTCCACCAGGTCCGGGTCGCAGCCGAGGGCCGCTCCCAGTTCACGGCCGACCTGGGCGCATTCCAGGGAGTGGGTCAGGCGGGTGCGGGGGCTGGCGTCCCACGCCTGACTGCGCGTTCCGGGGGTGACGACCTGCGTTTTGCCGGCGAGCCTTCTGAGCGCGGCGGAGTGGAGGATGCGGGCGCGGTCGCGTTGGAACGCGGTGCGGCCGGGGCGTTTGTCGGGTTCTGGGGCCCAGCGTTCGGTTGACTGCAGGTCGTACGGCATGTCTCGACAGTACGGGCAGGGACTGACAATTCGCCGGTGCGTCTGCGGGGATCCGATGAGTGGCGAGTGCGGCGCCGATGTGGCTGGTCGCGCCCACGCGGCGGAGCCGCAGATCGATACGGCCCCGCGCCCCTATGCAGCTGAAGTCGCCTGTGTCGCCAATGCCTGGTTGTAGCGGTGGAGGATCAGGTCCGCCATGGCGGGGTGGGTGCCCAAGGGGGACGAGGCGATCCATGGGGCCTTCTCAGCGCACTGCGTCGCGAACAGGCCCGGGGCTGTGAAGTACGACGCCACCGCCACCCTTTCGCGGCCCCTTGCCGTCAGCGCCCTGATCGCCGTTTCGACCGTCGGAGTCGCCGCCGAGGCGTATGCCGGGATCACCGGGACTCCCAGGCGGCCCGCGAGGAGTTGGGCCGTGCGGCGGGTGTCCACGGCCGATTCCGGGTCGCGGGAGCCTGCCGCCGCGAGGACCACGGCGCTCGTTCGGCGGGTCTCCTCATCCATCCCCGTGTCCCAGCCCGCCTCCATCAAGCGGGCGTGCAGGGTGTCCACGAGGAGGGGGTGCGGGCCGAGGGGGGCCGCCACGCGTGTGCGTGCCCGGGAGGCCGCCGCCATGTCGGGGATGTCGCGCTTCACGTGGTAGCCGCGGGAGAGGAGGAGCGGGACCAGGACCGCCTCCGCCGTCCCCAGGGACGCCAGAGTGTCCGGGAGCAGGGGCTCGTTGAGTTCTATGTGGCCCAGGTGCACCGGCAGGTCCGGGCGCTGTGCGCGGACCTGGTCGAGGAGTTCGTGGACCGTGTTCAGGGTGCGCGGGTCGCGGCTGCCGTGGGCCACGAGGACGAGCGCGGGCGGCTCGGGGCGGCGCCTGCCGTCGAGCTGGACGAGGCTGAGCTGGCTGGCGAGCTGGCTGCTGATCCGGTTCATGATGTGCGCCGTACTCTCGAGATGGTCGCGAGGAGCTTCCGAGTTACTCGTCGCCGTCATGGAGAGATGGTGGCGGCCGGAAGTTGCCTTCCCGTTGCACAGGAATGACGGGTGTTTTCCGGCGGTTCACGGTGGGGTGCATGGGGTCTGTGAGGTGGTGTGACCTGCGCTTTCGTCAGCGAGAGTGAGACTGGTCACGTCGTCCGCGGCGAACCGCGCGGGCTGACGTCACGTCTCTCGTTGTCGAAATGGCGACCGGGGAGGGACCGTCCGATGCGACTGCCGAAGGGGCGAAGACCACGTCTGCCACGCACGCGTGCCGGTCGGCGGCGGCTCGTTCAGGCCGTGATGGCGGTGTGCGTGCTCGCGCTGCTGCCGTCGACGTGGATGTACGTCGTGACGGGTGACCGGCTGCGCACGACGGCCGACGCGCCGCGCACCGAGGTCGCCGTCGTCTTCGGTGCCGGGCTGTGGGACGGCGAGCCCTCGCCGTATCTCGCGCACCGGCTCGACGCGGCGGCGAAGCTGTACCGGGACGGGCGGATCAAGGTCGTTCTCGTCACCGGTGACAACAGTCGCAAGGACTACGACGAGCCCGACGCCATGCGCGTCTATCTGAGGCGGCACGGCGTCCCGGACACCCGGATCGTCAGCGACTACGCCGGTTTCGACACCTGGGACTCCTGTGTCCGCGCCAAGAAGATCTTCGGTGTCGACAAGGCCGTACTGATCAGCCAGGGCTTCCACATCCGGCGGGCGGTGGCGCTGTGCGAGGCGGCGGGTGTCACCTCGTACGGCATCGGCGTCGACGACAGGCACGACGCCACCTGGTACTACGGCGGCGTCCGGGAGATCCTCGCGGCGGGCAAGGCGGCGCTGGACGTGGCGTTGCGGCCGGATCCGCGGTTCCTGGGGCCGAAGGAGCCGGGGGTGACGAAAGCGTTGGCCTCGGCACGGTGAGCCTGTGGCGTCTTTCACACCGTGGGCGACGTCCGTACCGTCCGGTGGCGGCTCTCAGGTGCGCCGATGCGTGCCTCACGGTTTCCGGGCGCCGAGCGGGAGGTCGCCGTCTTGGGCGCGTAACAAAGAGCCGTCCCCGGTGTAACACGGCCGAAGCACGCTGAAGGGCATGCAGAACTCCGCGACGCCCACGCACTGCCCGTACTGCGCCCTGCAGTGCGGCATGAACCTCACCCCCGCTCCGGACGGGACCGTCGAGGTGAGCGAGCGCGCGGACTTCCCGGTGAACCGGGGCGCGCTGTGCGGCAAGGGCCGTACGGCGGCCGCGGTGCTCTCGTCCCGGGTGCGCCTGACCTCCCCGTTGGTGCGCTCCGGGGGCACGCTGGTGCCCGCCACCTGGGACGAGGCACTGGACCGGATCGCCCACGAGTTGTCCCGCACGCGCGCGGAGCATGGCCCGGACGCGTGCGGGGTCTTCGGCGGCGGCGGGCTCACCAACGAGAAGGCGTACACGCTCGGCAAGTTCGCGCGGGTCGTCCTCGGCACCTCACAGATCGACTACAACGGGCGCTTCTGCATGTCGTCCGCGGCGGCCGGCGGAATGAAGGCCTTCGGCCTGGACCGGGGACTGCCGTTCCCCCTTGAGGACATCCCGAAGTCGGGCTGTGTGATCCTCGTGGGGTCCAACCTCGCCGAGACCATGCCGCCGTCGCTGCGGTTCTTCAGCGAGCTCAAGGAGAACGGCGGCACACTGATCGTCGTCGATCCGCGCCGCACGAAGACCGCCGAGCAGGCCGACCTGCATCTGATGCCCCGCCCGGGGACGGACCTCGCGCTCGCCCTCGGGCTGCTGCACCTGGTGGTGGCAGAAGGCCGCACGGACGAGGCGTACATCAGCGAGCGCACGACCGGCTGGGAGGACGCGCGGGCCGCCGCGATGGCCCACTGGCCGGAGTACGTCGAGCGGATCACCGGTGTGCCGGTGCCTCAACTCCGGGAGACCGTACGGCTGTTCTGCGAGCCGGAGTCCGCGATGGTGCTGACCGCGCGCGGGCCCGAGCAGCAGTCCAAGGGCACCGACACCGTGAGCGCGTGGATCAACCTGTGCCTGGCGACCGGGCGGGCGGGGCGGCCGCGGTCCGGGTACGGCTGTCTGACCGGGCAGGGCAACGGACAGGGCGGGCGCGAACACGGCCAGAAGGCCGACCAGTTGCCCGGTTACCGCAAGCTGGACGACCCGGCGGCGCGGGCGCATGTCGCCGAGGTGTGGGGCGTGGACCCCGACTCGCTTCCCGGGCCGGGGCGCAGTGCGTACGAACTGCTGGACGCGCTGGGCACCGACATCAAGTCCCTGCTGCTGATGGGCTCCAACCCGGTGGTGTCGGCTCCGCACGCGGCGCACATCGAGGAGCGCTTCAAGTCCCTTGATTTCCTGGCGGTCTGTGACGTCGTGCTGTCGGAGACGGCGGAACTCGCGGACGTGGTCCTGCCGGTGACCCAGTGGGCGGAGGAGACGGGCACCACGACCAACCTGGAGGGGCGGGTGCTGCTGCGCCGACGGGCGATCACGCCTCCGGACGGCATCCGCAGCGATCTGGACGTCATGCACGAACTCGCCGACCGCCTCGGTGTGGAGAAGGGCTTCCCGACCGACCCCGAGGAGGTCTTCGAGGAGCTGCGCCGGGCGAGCGCGGGCGGTCCGGCCGACTACTCCGGGATCACGTATCGGCGGCTGGCGGAGGAGAACGGCGTGTTCTGGCCGTGCCCGACACAGGACACGGTGGTGCACCCCGGCACCCCGCGTCTCTTCCTGGACCGCTTCGCCACCCCGGACGGCCGGGCCCGCTTCGTCCCGGTCTCGCACCGGGCGATCGCGGAGGAGCCCGACGAGGAGTACCCGGTGCTGCTGACGACCGGCCGGGTCGTGGCGCAGTACCAGTCCGGCGCCCAGACCCGCCGCGTGGACGAGCTGAACGCCGCCGCGCCCGGGCCGTTCGTGGAGCTGCACCCGCGGCTCGCGGAGCGGCTGGGGGCGGCCGAGGGCGATCCGGTGGCCGTGGTCTCGCGGCGCGGGCGGGCCGTGGCACCGGCCCGCATCACGCTCGGTATCCGCCCGGACACCGTCTTCATGCCCTTCCACTGGTACGGCGAGGGCCGCGCCAACACCCTCACCAACCCGGCGCTTGACCCGACCTCGCGGATGCCGGAGTTCAAGGCGTGCGCGGTGCGGGTCGAGGCGGTGGAACGGTAACTCACCTGAGCAGCCAGTCGCCGCTCTCGATGAGCTTGCCGCGGGTACGCAGGCGGGCGGCGACGCGGGGTGCCGCCACATAGACCCAGGCTCGCACGGAGGTGCCGTCGGCCGTGCGGATCACCTCGCGGGCGACCCGTTCGTACAGGTTGCGCGGGTCCCCGGGGATGTGCTCCTCCAACTCGTCCAGGGCGACGAGCAGTTCGGCGTAGGCATCGGCCCGCGGGGTGACGAGTTCCCCCATGGTCACTCCCCCGACCTCCTCGACGGCGTACGGGTATCCGGGGCCGTCGTAGAGCAGTGCGCCCGCGAGTCGGGCCGGCTCCTCGGAGCGGATGCGGCCGCGCAGGAAGAGGTCGTGGTTGACCTCGCCGGGGCGGAGGGTGCCGTAGACGAAGAACGGGAGTCTCGCAGGGGTCACAGAAACGATTCTCTCCTCTCACATACCTGCACGTGACGCGGTATGGACATGGCTTGTCATGGCCTCTTAAATCTTCGTCAACATCCGCGCCACCCCCCACGCGCCCCGTTGGCGCCTTTCAGAGGAGACCGATGAGTCGGATACGGCCGTACGTCCGAGGTGCCCGTTCCCGTCGTCTCGCCACCGCCGGAGTGACCGCCACCGCCGCCACCCTGCTGGCCGCCGCCCTCTCCCCCACCGCAGGTGCCGCCGACCGTCCGACCAGGGCCACCGCGCTCGACAACGCCGCGTCGGCCCTGGCCGACCGGGCCTCGGCGCTGGGACTCACCTCCGCCCAGGACACCAAGGTCCGTGACGTGATCGTCGACGCCGACGGCACGCAGCACGTCCGCTACGACCGTACCTACCACCAACTGCCCGTGCTGGGCGGTGACTTCGTGGTCCATCTGGCGCCGGACGGGGCGTACAAGAGCTCCTCGCGCGCCACGAAGCGCGCGATATCCCTGTCGAGCGTCACCCCGGCCCTGTCCGCCCCGAAGGCCGCCGAGCTCGCGGTGAACGCGCTCAAGGCGGCCAACCTCGGCGAGACGCTGAAGAAGCTGACGGCCAAACCCCAGCTGGTCGTCGACGCGCTGCACGGAGCGCCGAAGCTGGCCTGGCAGACGAACGCGGTGGCGCAGGACTCGCTCGGCAACCCGGTCGCGCGGACGGTGCTCACGGACGCCGGGTCGGGCGCCCAGATCGACGCCTGGGACAGCATCGAGCAGGCCACCGGCGACGGCAAGTCGCTGTACGGCGGGACGGTTCCGCTGGAGACGACGCTGTCGGGGTCGACGTACCAGCTCAAGGACGCGACGCGCGGGAACACGTACACCGGCGACGCGGCCAACAAGACCGACCTGTGCTTCCTGAACATCTGCCTCAGCCGGGCGCCCGCGACCCTTTTCACCGACGCCGACAACCACTGGGGCACGGGGGCGGCTTCGGACCGGGCCACGGCCGCGGTGGACGCGCAGTACGGCACCGACGTCACCTGGGACTACTACAAGAACGTCCACGGCCGGAACGGCATCGCCGGGGACGGCAAGGGCTCGTACAACCGCGTCCACTACGGCAACAACTACAACAACGCCTTCTGGGACGACAGTTGCTTCTGCATGACCTACGGCGACGGTGACGGGACGCAGCTCGGCCCGCTGGTGTCGCTGGATGTGGCGGGCCACGAGATGTCGCACGGTGTGACGTCCAAGACGGCGGCGCTGACGTACTCGGGCGAGTCCGGCGGGCTCAACGAGGCGACCTCCGACATCTTCGGGACGCTGGTGGAGTTCTACGCGGGCAACTCCTCGGACACCGGCGACTATCTGATCGGCGAGAAGATCGTCCGCTCCGGCTTCGGCCGCGACGCCCTGCGCTACATGGACAAGCCCTCCAAGGACGGCAACTCCGCCGACTCCTGGAGCAGTTCGGTGGGCAACCTCGACGTCCACTACTCCTCCGGCGTCGCCAACCACTTCGCGTACCTGCTGGCGGAGGGCAGCGGGCCCAAGACCATCAACGGCGTCAGCTACAACTCCCCCACCTCCAACGGCTCTACCGTCACCGGCATCGGGCGGGACAAGCTGGGCGCCATCTGGTACCGGGCGCTGACGGTCTACATGACGTCCTCGACCAACTACGCGGGTGCGCGGACGGCGACCCTCAACGCCGCGAAGGATCTGTACGGTGCGGGCAGCACGGAGTACAACGCGGTGGCGGCGGCCTGGAGCGCGGTGAACGTGAACTGACGTCACTGTCCGGGGAGTTGTGGTGCGGCCGCCTCCGGATCCGGGGCGGCCGTGTCCGGCCGGGGGCGAGGAGGGCGCGTGGGTGAGGGCGACCCGCACATCCATGTCGAGGTGAAGGTGGTCCGCGGCGAGGCCGCCGTCCGCACCATGCTCGCGTCCACGTTCGGCCTGGTGGGCGACCTGCCGAGCGTCGTCACCACCGGGTGCGGGGTGCGGGTGCCGTACGCCATGACCTCGCCGCGGCCCGACCGGGTGACGTGTCTGGCCTGCCGGGAGCACGCGCGCGCCGAGCATCTGCGTTTCGCCGACGAGATCGAGCGCATCGGCAGCCTGCCGGGGTCTCCCGTCACCCCGCCGAGGCCCGGCAGGCCGCGGCGCGGCACCGCGAACTCGCGGAGCGGTTCTCGTCCGGCACCGGGGGCTGAAGAAAAGCGATGGCACGGGGCTCGTACGCGCGGATACGCTCCACCGCCGATATCCCCACCCCCTCTCCCCCGGAGCCCCATGTCGTCCACCACGAAGATGCACGCCGACGAGCTCGACATCGACACGGAGCTGGTGAGCGGGCTGGTCGCGGACCAGTTCCCGCAGTGGGGCGAACTCCCCGTCACCCGCGTCGACTCGGCCGGGACGGACAACGCGATGTACCGGCTCGGGGACGACATGGTCGTACGGCTGCCGCGGTTGCCCGGTGGCGGGCACCAGGTGGACTACGAGCACCGGTGGTTGCCCCGGCTGGCACCGCATCTGCCGCTGGCCGTGCCGGAGCCGTTGGCGAAGGGGGAACCCGGCCGGGGGTACGCGCTGCCCTGGGGGGTGTACGGGTGGCTGGACGGGGACAACGCCTACGACTCGCCGATCACCGAACTCACCGACACGGCGGTGGAGTTGGGGCGTTTCGTCGCCGCGTTGCGAGCGGTCGACGCCACCGGCGCACCGGCCTCCTACCGCGCCGGGCCCCTCCACGTCTGTGACGACGACACCCGGCCGGCGATCCGGGACCTCGGTGCCGACGGCATCCTGGACGCGACCCGTGCGATCGCCCTCATCGACGAGGCCCTCCGACTCCCGCACTGGGATCGCGCACCCGTCTGGCTCCACGCCGACCTCCTCCCCGGCAACCTGCTCACCGCGAACGGCCGTCTCACCGCGGTCATCGACTTCGGCTGCCTCGGCGCCGGGGACCCGGCGGCGGACACCCTCCCGGCCTGGACCCTGTTCAGCGGCGACAGCCGCCGCCTGTTCCGGGAGGCGACGGAGGTCGACGAGGCCACCTGGGAGCGGGGACGCGCGTGGGCCCTGCGCTGGGCAGTGGGCGCGGTGCACTACTACCGGGGCGGCAAGAACCCGGTCCTCACGGCGGTGGGGATACGGGCCATCGAGGAAGCACTCGCCGGGGACTGAACCCGACACCGCCTCCGGCCCCACGAAGACGTCGCAGCGCGATCGCTCACGACGGGCCCTGACCGAAGTCCGGGAGTGTCACCGTGCCGTCCTCCGCCAGGGGGAAGCCCGGGTTGTGGGCCACCTCCCAGGCGTGGCCGTCCGGGTCGGTGAAGGCGCTGGAGTAGAAGCCGATGGTGTTCACGGCGGGGGGTTTGGTGATGGTGCCGCCCGCCTCCGCGACCTGCGCGAGGAGGGCGTCGACCTCCGCCTCCGAGCGGACGTTGTGGGCCAGTGCGATGCCGCCGAAGCCGCTCGCGGGGCCCGGTTCCAGGCCGCAGTCCGCCGCCAGTTTCTCCCGGCTCCACAGGACCAGGCCCAGGCCGCCCGCCTGGAAGAAGACGGTCTCCGCGACCTCCTGGCCGCGCCAGCCGAGGGCCTCGTAGAAGGCCTTGGAGCGGGCGAGGTCCGAGACGCCCAGCGTGATCAGGGTGATGCGCTGTTCCATGCCCATCACCTCACCGTAGTCCCGACGGCGGGAGCCGGCGCGACACCCCGGCCGGGGGCGACACTCCGGCCAGGGGCGACACCGGGCCAGGGGTGCGCCTTCAGCCGCCGTAGGGCCTCGCCGCCCTCCCCTCCCTCAGCACGCTCCCCCACCACACCAGCTGGTCCAGCATCGTCTTCGCCGCCGCCTCCGGGCCCGAAGGGGCCTTCAGACGGCCGTCCTCGAAGGAACCCCCGGCGTTGTGGAAGCTCACCGTGTCCCGCACCGTCACCGCGTGGAGTTCGGCGAAGACCTGGCGGAGGTGCTCGGTGGCGCGCAGGCCGCCCGAGATGCCGCCGTAGGAGACGAGGGCCACCGGCTTGGCCTGCCACTCCGTGAAGTGCCAGTCGATCAGGTTCTTCAGGGCGGCCGGGAAGGAGTGGTTGTACTCGGGGGTGAGGACCACGAAGGCGTCCGCCGACGCGAGCCTGGGGGTCACCGAGGCGAGGGCGGCGGTCGCGCCGGGGGTCGGGGCGAAGGTCGTGGGCAGGTCGATCCCGGCCACGTCCACGACCTCGGGGGCCAGGTCGTCGCGGTCGCGCAGGCGGTCGAGGAGCCAGTCGGCGACGACGGGACCGAAGCGGCCGTGACGGTTGCTGCCGATGACGAGGGCGACCCGGAGAGGAGCGGTGTCTGTCTGCATGCGGCACAGCCTCGTACCTCGACCAAAGTTGAGGTCAAGCCCGGATCGCGGACAGCGGGGTCACCCGTTCACACCCGCACCCCGCACTCTTCGGGTTCTCTTCGACGAGCTGCCCGCCGTACTGCGATGACCTGCTGAAACCTCGGTCACGCGGCGCCGGTGCACGCCGACCTGACACCCATTCACCACATTTCTGACGCACCATCAGGAAGCGGGCTCGGCCCACTGCCACTTACCTCGACAGCAGAGGGACCCCACCCGAGAGCCCGAAGGAGCACCATGCGCCCCACCGCCCGCCTGCTGACCGGCAGCGCGCTCGCCGTCGCCGCAGCGGGTCTCGTCTGCGCACCCGCGTACGCCGGGGGCGCGAACGGCCTTGAGGTGTTCCCGTCCTCCGTCGTACCGGGCGGACAGGTCACGGTGAACACGGGGGCGTGCGGGGACGGCGGTACGGCGGCCGGGGACGCCAGCGCGGTGGGCGCGGGCCCCTTCACGCTGGCGCCCAGCACGCACGAGGGTGACGCGATCGGGCAGTTCCAGGTGCCGCCGAGTGCGCAGCCGGGGACGTACGAGATCGCCGCGACCTGCGCGGAGGACGGCCGGCGGGTGACCGGCGACCTGGTGGTGACGCTGGCCTCCGGGCGACAGCCGGTGCCTCCCAGGGGAAGTGTGAAGACGGGGGTCGGCGGCGCACTTGGCCACGATCCCGTGCAGACCGCGGCCGGTGTGGCGGCTCTCGCCGTCGCCGCCGCGGGCGGTACCTGGCTCCTGCATCGCCGGGCGAGAGGCGACGGGATCTGACGGACACCCTCCGCTGTCCGTCCGCCGGTACCGCATGTCCCCTCCCCCTCCGGGTCCGACGCCCCTCGCGGCCCGGAGGGGGACGGGCAGGCCAGCCGTAGAGGAGGCTCTGTGCTCAACCGCAGATTCGGCAACACCGCGATAGCGGGCGTCACCGTGGTGGCCCTGTGCTCCGGTGCGTGGCTGCTGCGCAGCGGCGCCGAGACGCATGCCCCGCCGCAGCCGTCCGCCGCCCAGGCGCACTCCCCCGCAGGGACCACCGCCGGCCAGGATGCCGGGAGGGGCGCGGCGGCCGCCCTGCCGCCGTCTCCGCCCGACCGGATCCGCGTCCCCTCGATCCACGTGGACGCGCCCCTGATGGGCCTCGCCCTCACTCCCACCGGCAGTCTCGATGTCCCGCCGGCCGCGAAGAAGAACCTCGCCGGCTGGTACGAGGCCGGCACCACCCCCGGCGAGACGGGCACGGCGATCGTCGCCGGACATGTCGACAACGCCGAAGGACCCGCCGTCTTCTACGCCCTGGGGGCCCTGCGCAGGGGCAGCGCGATCGAGGTGGACCGGCGCGACGGGAGCATCGCGGTGTTCACCGTGGACGCCGTCGAGGTGTACGACGCGAAGGACTTCCCCGACGAGAAGGTGTACGGCGCCGCGAGAAGGCCCGAGCTACGGGTGATCACCTGCGGCGGAGGCTACTCGCGCTCGACCGGGTACCGGGGCAACGTGGTGGTGTTCGCACACCTCACGGGGAGTCGCTGACGACCGCCTCGGCGATGGTCCGCGCACACACCAGGGCCTCGGTATGTGTGGTGTCCACCTCCAGGTCGTACACCACACCCTGGTGCACGATCGTCGCCTGCTTCTCGGCCATCCCGCGCGCCCGGTCGCCGCGGACGATCTCCCGTCCCGCGGCCACCTCGGGGTCGCACCGGACCCCCACCCACAGCACGTTCAGCCCGTCCAGGGACTTGCGCCACCGTTCCTGCGAGTGGCTGCCGCCCAGGAACACGTCGTCGACGATCACCCCGGCGCCCGCCCAGGCCGTCGCGGCGACGCCCGCCCGCCAGGCCGCCTCAAGGCGCGTGAACTCCTCGCCGACGCTCACCCCGCCGTCCGCCGCGAACGCGATCCCCGCGTCGGAGGACGTCAGCGACGCGGGCATCGACGCGACGAACCCGTCGATACCGAAGGCCAGCCACGGGTCGGACAGGACCGCCTGCAGACACCGCACGATCCCCGACTTGCCGGAACTGGAACCGCCGTTGAGCACGATCACCTGAGTCGTCACGGCGCCACCGTAGCGTCAGGCGAGCCACTGCTCGTACGCAATATTCGCGACCAGTGCGAACACGACCGCCAGCAGGACGACCCGTACGAACCCGCTGCCCCTCTTCAGCGCGGTGTGCGCGCCCAGGGTGCCGCCCGCGAGGTTGAACAGGGCCATGAGGGCGGCCAGTTGCCACAGGACGGTGCCCTGCCAGGCGAACATCGCGAGCGCCCCGGCGTTGGTGCAGCAGTTGACGATCTTGGCGGTGGCGGAGGCGGTCACGAGGTCGAGGTGGAGGACCGCGGTGAGGGCGAGGACCAGGAACGTGCCGGTGCCGGGGCCGATCAGACCGTCGTAGAAGCCGATACCGAGGCCCGCGAGGCCGATCGCGGCGAGGACCTGGCGGCGGGTGGCGGGGCCGGTCGCGGGGGCGGTGCCGAAGGCGGGGCGGAGGATCACGAAGGCGGCGACGGCCAGCAGGACGACCATGATCAGCGGCTTGAGCACCTCCGTGCTCATCCCGGCCGCGAAGAAGGCACCGGCCGAGGACCCGGCGACGGCCGCGATCCCGATGCGGACGGCCAGGCGTACGTCCACGGGGGCCTTGCGGGCGTACGTCACCGCGGCCCCCGAGGTGCCGACGATGGCGACCGCCTTGTTGGTGCCGAGCGCGTACGCGGCCGGGGTGCCGGACGGCAGGCCGAGCAGCAGGACCGGCAGCAGGAGGAGGCCTCCGCCGCCGACCACGGCGTCGATCCAGCCGGCCGCGAGGGCAGCGAGGCACAGGACGACGGCGGTGGTCAGCGATATGTCGGGCATGATCGCGACCCTAAGGGACGCCACCCTGAGGGATGGGCGCACGGGGCGCCGAGAGCATCCGGGGCGGTCACGAATCGGCCACACTCATAGAGAAAACGTGCACGTATGGCCAAAGATGATCTCGCTCTGATCTATGGGGAAGACCGACCATTCACCTGTGGACGCGACACACTTAGAAGCGGTCGTACGCCGGGACGCCGCGCTGCTTGAGGACGATCTGGCCGTGTTTCTCGGCGGCCTCTCCGGTGACCTGAAGGACTCGGTGTACGCCGCCGCGCTGGAGCGGTCCCTGTACACGCCGGTGGCCGACGCGCTCGGCTCCAAGGTGGGCCAGCAGGCCCTGCCCCCGGCCGCGGGGGCACCCGGCGGCCGGGCTCCGCTGCGGCCGTCGATGGTGTACTGGGCGTACCGCAACTACCGGGGTTTCACCGAGGAGCCGGACTCCGCCGACCTCGCGGTGATCCGGCGTACGGCCGTCGCCGTGCGGATCCTGCTGAAGGCCGCGGTCGTCCTCGACGACATCCAGGACGGCAGCGCGGTGCGGTACGGCGAGCCCGCGCTGCACGCCACCCACGGCGTCCCGGTCGCCCTCAACACCGGGTCCTGGCTGATCATGGCGGCGCTGCGGCACGTGGCGGACCCTGCGGTGACGGACAGCCTGGTCGGCTCCGTCGGGCGCGGCTTCACCGGCCAGGCCGCCGACATGGCGACCAGGTCGGCCGAGGCTCAGGCCGAGCTGCTGGCAGCGTCCCGCGCGGAGCGGGTGCGGTTCTGGGAGTCGGTCGCCGCGCACAAGACCGGCACGCTGTTCTGGATGCCGCTCGACGCGGCCCTCGCGGGTCTGCGGGTCGTCGAGGAGGAGCGGCGCACCCTGGACGAGGCGATGCGCCGGCTGGGACTCGCGAGCCAGTTGTTCAACGACCTGACCGACGTGGTCCCGGAGTTCGGGGGCGCCAACGAGGACTTCGACGGGCTGAGCAACCGGGTGTCCCTGGAACTGCTCGGCCCGGCGCCGGAGGAGGACGCGCGGTCGTACGTCCTGGGCCACCCGAGGCTGCCCGGCCTGCTGCGCGACCTCTCCGCCGAAGCGGCCGAGCTGAAACGGTCGGCGAAGGAACTCGTCCACGGCGTGTGCCGGTCCGAGGCGAGCGCGGCCTACTTCGACATCACGATCGACCGCAAGGGCCACCTCATCGACCGGCTCTGCGAGACGTTGCGGCAGCGAGGTGACACATGACTCCCACAGCGGCGGAGCGCCTGCGGTCCGCGACCCGGGCCTGGCACGACATCCTGCAGACCAGCGACTTCGCGCTCGCCCTGCTCGCGGGCAGGCTGCCGCTGGACCGGTACGTCGGCCAGCTCACCGCGTACCGGGTGATCCTGGCGGCCCTGGAGACCGAGCTGACCCGCACGACCTGCCCGGACGTGGTCCGGGTGTGGTCGCCGGACCTGATCAAGGTTCCGCTCATCGACGGAGATCTGCGGTACTTCGGGGAGGGGGGCGCCGGGGCCGGGAGCCTCGCGGCCGACGCGGCGGGAGCCTTCGCCGACGACATCCGGCGGACGGCCGTGGCCGCACCCCGCGAGCTGCTCGGGTTTCTGTATGTACTGGAGGGCTCCACCCTGGGTGCGCTGTTCCTGCGGCCGCATCTCCTGGCCGCGCACCGCCTCGGTGACACCGACGGCACCACCTACTACGCGAGCGGTGACCCCTCCCGCTGGGCCCGCCTCACCGCCCTCCTGAACGAGACCCTGACCGACCCGGAGCCCCTGAACCGGGTGATCGCGGCGGCGGAACGTGCGTACCGTCACACCGCGGCCGTGACGGAGGCGCTGTCGAGGGGGCTGGCCCAGGACGGGTCGTAGACCAGGCCGTACGCCCTCACCGGCCCCGATCCCGCCCGCCCCGGCCCTCCTCACAGCGCACACCGGCCGCCCGCCCCCAACCCTCACATCCGCCCCCCGCGCTCGGGGAGGGCAGCGTTCCTCGTGGGAAACAGACGCGATGCGGTCGGGTAACACCCGCACCGCACGCTCCTAGGCATGACCTCGAATACGCGTGTGGTGGTGATCGGCGCCGGCCTCGCGGGCGTCCGTCTCGCCCGGCGGCTCGGAGAGCTCGGCACGCCCGTGACGCTGATCGGCGAGGAGGAGCACCGCCCGTACAACCGGGTGCTCCTCGCCGAGGTGCTGGCGGGACGGTACACGCCGGACGTGATCGCGCTCCCGGCTCCGGCCGCGCTGACCCGTGCCCGGGTCGCCGGCATCGACCGCGAGGCGCGGACCGTCGAGTGCGCGGACGGTTCGAAGATCGCATACGACCGGCTGGTTCTGGCCACCGGCTCGAACCCGGTCCTGCCGCCGCTGCGTGGACTGTTCACCCCGGATCATGTGCTGCCGGAGGGCGTCCACGCCTTCCGCACCATGGACGACTGCCTCGGGCTGTCCGAGGCGGTCCGGCCGGGAGTGAAGGCGGTCGTGATCGGCGGCGGCCTCCTCGGGGTCTCGGCGGCCCGCGCGCTCGCCCAGCGCGGCGCCCAGGTGATCCTCGCCCAGCAGTCCGAGCGGCTCATGGAGCGCCAGCTCGACCCGAGCGCCTCCAAGCTCGTCCGCCGTCACCTCGGAGACCTCGGCGTCGAGGTCCACACCGATCTGCGCGTGCGTGACGTGCGCTGCGTCGGCGGCGCGGTCCGCTCGGTCGAGATGGCCGACGGATACGCCCTCGACGCCGAGATCGTGGTCCTGGCCTGCGGGGTCCATCCCCGTGTCGGCCTCGCGCAGACCGCGGGCCTGGACGTGCGCAAGGGGATCGTCGTGGACGACGAACTCCGCACCTCCGACCCGTACATCCACGCCATCGGCGACTGCGCACAGCACGACGGCAACGTCTACGGACTCGCCACCCCGGCCCTCGAACAGGCCGATGTGCTCGCCGAGTTGCTGGCCGGTCGGGCGAACGCCCGCTACACCGGCACCCGTTCACTGACCCGGCTGACCCTGCCCGGCCAGACCGCGTTCGACCTGGCGGCGTTCGGCGAGACCGAGCCGCTCCCGGGCGACGACGTCGTCCAGCTCGCGGACGCCACCCGCGGCACCTACCGCAAGGTCGTCGTCCGCGACGACCGCCTGGTCGGCGGGGTTCTCGTCGGCGAACTCGGCACCGTCGGCGCGCTCGCCCGCGCCTGGGAGGGAGCAGAGCCGCTCCCCTCCGACGGCGGACCGCTGCTCCACCTGCTCACCAACGATGGAGGCTCCTGATGACCGCCACCCCGGAGGCCACGGAGGCCACCCCCACGATCGTGCTCGTCGGCCACGGCATGGTCGGCCAGCGCTTCCTCGAAGCCCTCGCCGAGCGCGGCCTGACCGCGACGCACCGTGTGGTCGTGCTGTGCGAGGAGCCGCGGCCCGCGTACGACCGCGTCGCCCTCACCTCGTACTTCTCGGGCAAGACGCCCGAGGAACTCTCCATGACGGACATGGAGTTCATCGAGACGCACGGCATCGAGCTGTACATCGGTGATCCCGCCGAGGCGATCGACCGCTCGTCGAAGAAGGTCACGGCCCGCTCCGGCCAGGTCTTCGACTACGACACCCTCGTCCTCGCCACCGGCTCGTACCCCTTCGTTCCGCCGGTGCCGAACAAGGACGCCCAGGGCTGCTTCGTCTACCGCACGATCGAGGACCTCCTCGCCATCGAGGAGTACGCGAAGACCCGTACGACCGGTGCCGTGGTCGGTGGCGGTCTGCTCGGTCTGGAGGCGGCCGGTGCGCTGAAGGGGCTCGGACTCACCTCCCACATCGTGGAGTTCGCGCCGCGGCTGATGCCGGTGCAGGTCGACGACGGTGGTGGCGCGGCGCTGCTGCGCACCATCGAGGAGATGGGCCTGAGCGTGCACACCGGGGTGGGCACGCAGGAGATCGTGGTCGACGCCGAGGGCGCCGTCACCGGCATGAAGCTCTCCGACGGCTCCGAACTCGCCACGGACCTGGTGGTGTTCAGCGCCGGTGTCCGCCCCCGCGACCAGCTGGCCCGCGACTGCGGTCTCACGGTCGGCGAGCGCGGCGGCATCACGGTGGACGAGCAGTGCCGTACGGTCGCCGACCCGCACGTGTTCGCGATCGGCGAGTGCGCGCTGGCCGCCGACGGCCGGGTGTACGGCCTGGTGGCCCCCGGTTACGAGCAGGCCGAGACCGCGGCGGCGACCATCGCCTCCGACGAGGCCGCCTTCCTGGGCGCCGACCTGTCGACCAAGCTGAAGCTGCTCGGCGTGGACGTGGCCTCGTTCGGTGACGCGCACGGCGCGACCGCGGACTGCCTGGACGTCGTCTACTCCGACTCCCGCGCGGGCCTGTACAAGAAGCTGGTCATCGGCCGCGACGGCACGCTGCTCGGCGGCATCCTGGTCGGTGACGCGGACGCGTACGGCACGCTGAAGGCGTTCACCGGTTCGGTCCCGCCGGTCTCCCCCGAGTCGCTGGTGCTGCCCGCCGGCGCCGGGGAGTCCGTCCAGCTCGGCCCGTCCGCGCTGCCGGACGAGGCGATCATCTGCTCCTGTCACAACGTCTCCAAGGGCGCGATCCGCGGCGCGGTCACCGATCACCAGTGCACGACCGTGCCCGAGGTGAAGAAGTGCACCAAGGCCGGTACCGGCTGCGGCAGTTGCGTCAAGGTCCTCGGCCAGCTGGTCACCGCCGAGCTGGAGGCGTCCGGCGTCGAGGTCGACAAGGGCCTGTGCGGCTGCTTCTCGCAGACCCGCGAGGAGCTCTACGAGATCGTCCTCGCCCTGCGCATCAACACCTACCAGGACCTCCTGGACCGCTACGGCCGCGACGAGGCCAAGGGCGGCGACGGCTGCGAGATCTGCAAGCCGGCGGTCGGCTCGATCATCGCCTCCCTCGCCCCGACGATCGGCGCGAGCGGCTATGTCCTGGACGGCGAGCAGGCCTCCCTGCAGGACTCCAACGACCACTTCCTCGCCAACATCCAGAAGAACGGCTCCTACTCGGTCGTGCCGCGCATCCCCGGCGGTGAGATCACCCCCGAGGGCCTCATCGTGATCGGCGAGATCGCCCGTGACTTCGGCCTCTACACGAAGATCACCGGCGGTCAGCGGATCGACATGTTCGGCGCCCGCGTCGAGCAGCTCCCGCTGATCTGGACCCGGTTGGTGGACGCCGGTTTCGAGTCCGGCCACGCCTACGGCAAGTCCCTGCGCACGGTGAAGTCCTGCGTCGGCCAGACCTGGTGCCGCTACGGCGTCCAGGACTCGGTCCGGATGGCGATCGACCTGGAGCTGCGCTACCGGGGGCTCAGGTCGCCCCACAAGCTCAAGTCGGCGGTGTCAGGCTGCGCCCGCGAGTGCGCCGAGGCACAGTCGAAGGACTTCGGCGTGATCGCCACCTCCAACGGCTGGAACCTCTACGTCGGCGGCAACGGCGGCGCGACCCCGCGCCACGCCGACCTCCTGGCCCAGGACCTCACCGACGCCGAACTGATCAAGCTGATCGACCGGTTCCTGATGTTCTACATCCGTACCGCGGACCGCCTGGAGCGCACCTCGACCTGGCTGGAGCGCATCCCGGGCGGCCTGGACCATGTCCGTGACGTGGTCGTCGAGGACTCCCTCGGCATCTGCGAGGAGCTGGAGTCCCTGATGACGGCCCACGTGGCGCACTACGCCGACGAGTGGGCGACCACCATCAACGACCCCGAGAAGCTCGCCCGGTTCGTGTCCTTCGTGAACGCACCGGACACCCCCGACCCGGTCGTCGGCTTCGTCCCCGAGCGCGAACAGATCAAGCCCGACCTGCCGCTGCTGACCATCGGCCACCGCCCCCTGGAAGGAAGCGCCCAGCGATGACCCTGGCACCCGAGACCACCGACCTGAAGGTCGAACTCCAGCTGAACGGCGACTGGTTCGCGGTCTGCGAGCTGGCCCGGCTGCTCCCCGGCCGGGGCGTGGCGGCCCTGCTGCCCGACGGCCGTCAGGCGGCCCTGTTCCGCGACCGCGCCGGCAACCTGTACGCCGTCGACAACCGCGACCCCTTCGGCGGCGCGGCGGTCCTCTCCCGCGGCCTGACCGGCACCCACCAGGGCCGCCCGTTCGTGGCCTCGCCGCTGCTGAAGCAGCGGTTCGACCTGGAGACCGGGCAGTGCCTGGACGACGAGTCGGTGCGGATCGCGACGTACGAGGTTCGAGCGGCATGACTCCACCGGTCCCGGCGACGCCGGGACCGGATCGGGTGTGGTGTGACGCGGGTCAGAAGAAGGTCTTGTCCCAGTCGGCCGTGACAAGCGCCCGAACAGCGTCCTCGAAACCGTTCGCGACCCGCTGGATTCCGGCGTCTCCGGCGAACAGGATGTCGTCGTTGTCAGCCAACAGTACGCACTCTTCGGTGGAGAACACCATGCCGACCGGCAGGACAGGCCGGCCAATACGTTTGGCGTAGATGTTCATGTTCCGGGGCGTGCCGTGCGGGGCGTCCAGAGTCCTCTCGACCGACGTCGTGAACTCTTGCCGTCGCTCCCGCCACTCCCAGTTCACGGTGATCTCACCATAGATCTCGAGGAATTCCCGAAGTCGGGGAGAAAAGTCGAATCCCTCCTCCGCATACCTTCGGCGGGCATCCTCGAGATCCACCGGGCGGACCTCAAAGCGCGCCACTCCGGTAAAGGTGTCCCGGAGCCCTGCAATGACTGCCGACCGCTCAGGAATGTCGCTCATCCTGTCAGGACCTCTCCTCCGAAGCCGGGGACCCAGGTTTTGCAGTTGTCGCACATCTTGAACTTCTTGCCCTTGGGGTTGACGGTGACGAGGTCGATATTCTTGGGGTCTGCGCCATCCTCAATCGCGTTGGTGAACATTCGCGGCTCGGCACACACTCCCGGCGGGCGGCCGGACTCGATCTGTGATTCTTTCGGCATCGCGTCGATCACTGCCTGCTGGTGACCGGTCTCCGGGCCACTCTCGCCGTAGTAGATCTTACCGGTGGTCCGGTCCTGGCCCACCGCGTAAGCGCCCGGGACGCTGTCCCCATCCTCGAGGTTGCTCGTGACGTGCTGTATTCGCGCCTTCCCCAGATCCATCAACTGCTTCTTGATGTCGGCGCCGTCGTCCGGCATCAGGCCCAGCGGGTCGCACCAGGTGTGCGGATTGTGGACGTAGGCGTCGGGATTGGGCGCAGGGCTCAGCCCGAGCGGGTCCGGCGTGGTGTAGCGGGCGCTGGTCGGGTCGTAGTAGCGGTTGAGGTTGTAGTGCAGCCCGGTCTCGGGGTCGAAGTACTGGCCGGGGAAACGCAGCGGTGTGGTCGTGGTGCTGTCGGCCGACCATGTGGTGTTGCCCCACAGGGTGGGCACGGTCCGCCAGGCGATGGCGCCGGTGGCGGTGTCGACGAGTTCGGTCGGGGTGCCGATGAGGTCGGTGACGATGGCGAAGAACCGGCGGTCGATCTGGTCCTGCGGGGTGCCGGCGGTCGCCGGGGTGGTGATGGTCTCGGTCTGGGCCAGCGGGTGCCGGCCCTTGTGGTCCCAGCTCATCGTGTACGGCCCGGGAAGGCCGGGTGCGTGCGTGGTCTGTTCGGCGAGGGTCGACCCGTCCCAGGTGAACTCGGTCCGTTCTGCGACCGTGACACCGTCGTCGGCCAGGCGGTGCTTGGCGATACGGCGGCCGAAGGGGTCGTAGAGATAGGCCCAGCGGATGCCGTCGGGGGTGGTGACGTGGGTGAGGCGGTTCTCGGCGTCCCAGGTGTAGTGCCAGGTGGCGGGCTTCCGTGACAGACGGGTGAGCCGGCGGAGTGTGGTGCGGCCCGCGGCGTCGTACTCGTAGTGGACACGGCCTGCGGTCGCGAGCTCCGTGCCGGTGTACGTGCGGGCGCCGACCGCCGCCTCGGCGGCACCGGTGGCGGGCCAGTGCGCCTCGGTGAGGTTGCCGGCCGGGTCGTAGGCGTAGGTCTCGTTCCAGGTGGCCGCGTGGACGGCGGTGACGCGTCCGGCGTCGTCGAGGTCGAAGGTCCGCGGGCCGCTGAGCTGGTCGTCCACGCCGGTCAGGGCTCCGTCGGCGCGGTAGCTGTAGTCCCGGCGTTGCAGCACCGCCTGGTCGGAGCGGAGGATCTGGCCGGTGAGACGGTGCTCGGCGTCCCAGGCGCTGGTCAGCGTGAGGTGGCCGTCCAGGAGGCGTTCGCACTCGTGCCCGGCGTCGTCGTAGGCGAAGTCGAGCCTGCCGCCGCTGGTGGCGAGGGACGTACGATGGCCTGCCTGGTTGTAGGTCCAGGCGCTGTGGTGACCGCCGGGGGTGGTGCGACCGACGCGGCGGCCCACGGCGTCCAGGGTGTGGGTGAGGGTACGGTCGTTCACGGTCTCGGTGAGCAGGCGGCCGAGGGGGTCGACGGTGCGGTACAGGTCGGTGTCCGGGCCGGTGGCCCGGATCAGGTGGCCCGCGGTGTCGTAGGCGTAGCTGGTGACCGCGCCGTCGCAGTCCTTCTCCACCAGGCGGCCGAGCACGTCGTAGCCGTACCGGATGCGCTGCCCGGTCGGTATGGTCCGCGCCACCACGTCGCCCGCGCCGTCGAGTTCGTAGCCGACGCTCCGGCCGTGGAAGTCGGTCTCCGAAACCAGCCGCCCGGCGGCGTCGTAGACGTAACTCCATGTCTGCCCAAGAGCGTTGGTGACAGACACGAGCTGCATGTGCTCGTCGTAGCCGAAGGTGAGTCGGGTGCCGTCGGGGTCGGTGCGGGCGGCGATCGTCTCGAAGGGCGTGTACTCGAAGCCGGTGACCCGGCCGACCCGGTCGGTGTGCGCGAGGAGGTTGCCCTCATCGTCGTAACTCCAGGTCTGGACGGCCCCGTCCGGGGCCGTGTACGAGGTCAGCAGGCCCTCGACGCTCCAGGTCAGCCGGATGACGGCGCCGAGTTGGTCGGTGACGGCGGTGACCCGGCCGAAGGCGTCGCGCTCGTAGCGGCTGGTGGCCCCGGCCGGGTCGGTGACCTCGACGGGCATGCCGGCCGCGTTGCACCTCACGAGGGTGGTGTGGCCGAGGGCGTCGGTGACCGAGGCGAGATGACCCGAGGTGTCGTAGCCGTACCACGTGGTGGCGCCTGTGGGATCGGTGACGGAGGTACGGCGGCCGGCCTCGTCGAAGGTCTGCTGCCAGGTCCGGCCGCCGGGCCGGGTGAGCTGTGTCGGATGGTGCGCGTCGCCGAAGTAGAGGGCCGTGGACTGCTCGCCGTCCGGGCGTACGACGGCGACGAGCTCGCCCGCGTCGTCGTACACGAAGCGGGTGGTCCGGCCGAGCGGGTCCGTGCGGGACAACAGCCGGTCGTAGGCATCCCGTTCGAAGAGCGTGGCGTTTCCGAGGGGGTCGGCCTCGGCGACGATCTGGGCGTGCTCGTTGACTTCGTACCGGGTGGTGTGGCCGAGGGCGTTGGTCTCGGTGTGGACCCTGGTCCCGGTGGCCGGGTCCGGATCGCCGTAGGTGAAGCGGAACTTGAGAGAGCCGTCGGCGCCGCCCTCTTCGACGACCCGGTCGAACTCGTCGTAGGTGTACAGGTACTGCGTGCCATTGCGGTCGGTCCAGGACAGGATCCGGCCTTCGGCGTCGTTGGCGAAGGACAGCGGCCGGTCGGAGGAGTTGTAGACGTCGGTCAGATGGCCGCCGTTGTAGCCGTACCGCACGACGGTAAGGTCCTGACCGTCCTCGCCCGCGCCGGCCAGCCGCAGTTCGGTGATCCGGCCGGCCTCGGTGGCCACGAGAAGTCGGTAGCCGCCGGAGTGGTTCATGGCGGTCGGGGTGCCGTCGTCGTCGTAGGCGAAGTCGACGCGGTTGCCGGCGCGGTCACGGATACACGTGAGCAGGGCCGTCGTTCCGTCGGGGCGGCGGGCGAACTCCCGGACGAGGCCGGTGGCCGGGTCGGTGAGCGTGTAGTCGCCCGACTCGTCGATCCGCAGGTCCTGTCGTACACCGGCCGTCGCCTGCGTGGGCGCGTCGGGATCGGGGTGCGGATATGCCTGCGTGAACCGGTCCGCGCTGAGGTAGACCACACCCTCGGCGTCGATCTCCAGGCGCTCGTCGAAGGTGCAGATCCATCGCGGTCCCATCCAACGGCCGGCACGGTAGCCGGACTCGAAGGAGCGCTTGAACAGCAGCGGGAGCGAGCCCGGCAGCGAGACGTCCATCTGCTCGATGAACATCCGGCCGGTCGCCATGTCCACGGGCTCACCGCCCTGGCAGACGGAATCCCGCGGACGGCCGGCCTCACGGGAGTTGCGGACCTGGTCGCGGCCGCTGCCGTTGCCATGGGGCGCGACGCCGGAGGCCGTCGTCCTCGGGCCTGACGGAGATCCGTCCCCGCCCTTGCCGTCGCCCTTCAGGATGCCCTTCAGACCGTCGGCGATCCGGTCGTCGTTGTCCCGGTGGTTCGTGGCCATCTTCTTCAGGCCGCGGGTCATGTTGTCGTCGAGGTGCTTGGCGGAGGACTTGACGCCCTTCTCGATGCCGTCGATGACCTGGTCCAGCATGGCGTTGGCAGCGTCGGCGATCGCGTCTCTGCCCTTGGTGCGGCCATGGGTGGACTTGGCACGGGAGATCCTGCCGCCGGCCCGATCGCGGATCCTGCCGCCGGCGCTGGTCAGCCGGGTGCCGACGCGGTCATAGGTGTCGAGGTCCATGCTGAACCGGCCGCCGTCTGCGCCGCTTCCCCCCGCGCTGTTGAGCCGCATCGACCCGCCTGCGTCCTTGGCGGCGTCGATTCCCTCGCCCAGTCCCTCCTTGCCCGCCCTGCCGGTCCGGCCGAGGTCGACACCGTTCTGCACCCCCAGCGCGTTGCCGCCGAGTTGGACGACCAGGTCGCCTGCCATGTTGCCCAGGGCCAGGTAGACCGGCCCCATCGCGATGTCGATGATCTGCTCGGCGACCTGCTCGCAGACTTCCTTGAAGATACGTTTGACCGCGATCCGGCAGACCTGGGTCCCCGCCAGACCACCCAGGGTCGACAACCCCAGCGTGACCGGAGCCGCGGCGACCGCCGCTGCGATCTCGGCCGCGAGAATGCCCAGTTGGGCGATGGCGGCCAGCTTGGCACCCTCGATCAGTACGGCCACGCCGTCCAGGGCGGTGGCCGTCAGCCGGCCTGCCTCGGCGAGGTTGGTGAGGTGGGTCCCCTTGACCTTGCCCCAGTGCGCCTCCAGCGCCTGGACGGCCATGCCCTCGTTACTGCCGATCAAATCCATGATCGCCGCGTGTGCGTCGGCCGCGCCGTCATCGATGTCGTCGGCGAACTCCCGCATGGCCTGGGCCATTTCGCGGTAGTCGTCCTCGTCCACGTTCGGCCAGCTGACACCGATCAGGTCCAGCGCCTCGTCCAGATAACCGGGCAGAGTGACGCCCATGACATACCCCCGTACGTCGTCGCTCACCTGATGTCGCAGCAGTTAACTCAGGTCGCACAAGCATACGTAAGAGTTCGGCAAGAGGGCGGGGCGGTTGCCCCCGCGATGTGGTCGGGACGGGTTTGTCCCGCAGGGTGAATGTGCACTCGGCCGGCAGATTGAGCGCCTGACCGTGGCCGGAAGGCAGAAAACCAGTGGAAAGGTCCCACCCTCCCCGTGCTTGCATGACCACATGGTGCCCACTGACCGTCTCCTCGCCTTCGCGGCCATGTCGTTCCTTCTGATCGTGGTCCCCGGACCCAGCGTGCTGTTCGTGATCGGCCGGGCGCTCGCCCAGGGCCGGCGCGCCGCCCTGACCACGGTGGCGGGGAACACGACCGGCGCCTATGTGCTGGTCCTGGGTGTCGCGTTCGGGATCGGGTCGGTCGTGGAGCGCTCCGTCCCCGTCTTCACGGCGCTGAAGCTCGCCGGCGCCGCCTACCTCGTGTATCTGGGCGTCAAGGCGTGGCGGGGACGCGGTTCACTGCGCGCGGCGTTCACCGAGGACCTGACGGCGGCCGCGGCGGGACACGGCGGTCTGCGGACGTTCTGGGAGGGGTTCGCGGTCGGGGTGACCAACCCCAAGACCATCGTGTTCTTCGCCGCCGTGCTGCCCCAGTTCGTGGATCGCGACCAGGGCCGTACGGTCGCGCAGATGCTCCTGCTCGGGTTGGTGTTCAACGTCATCGCGCTGGCCTCCGACGCCGTGTGGGGGCTGGTCGCGGCGACCGCGCGGGGCTGGTTCGTGCGCTCGCCGCGACGACTCTCCCTGGTGGGCGGGGTCGGCGGGCTGACCATGGTCGGGCTCGGTGTGACGGTGGCGGTGACCGGGCGGAAGGACTGAGGGGTCACCCCTTCAAGCTGTCGTAGGACACCCCCGTGAGCTCCTCCGAGGCGGCCCAGAGGCGTTGGGCCGCCTGGTCGTTGCGGGTCCAGGGGGCCCGCCAGGTCGGGGCCGGGGAGCCGCGCAAGCCTGCCAGGGAGGGGCCGGTGAAGGAGTCGGGGGGTACGTCGGGGGCCGTGGCCGCGTAGAGGGTGGGAAGGGCGCCGGCGTCGGCGGACTGGGCGAAGAAGCGGTTGCCCACGCGCATGAACCGCTCGACGCCTTTGCGGCCGGCCATCCTGGGTCCCGCGGCCTGGAGGTTGGTGGCCGCGTACCCCGGATGCGCCGCCGCGGCGACGATATCCGAGCCATGCGCCGCCAGCCTGCGTGCCAGTTCGTGGACGAAGAGCAGGTTGGCGCTCTTGGAGCGGGCGTACGCGACCCAACGGCGGTAGCGGCGCTCGCTGTTGAGGTCGTCGATGTCAATGTTGGCCAGCGCGTGCGCCGGACTGGAGACGGTCACGACGCGGGCGGCGGGTGTCGCGAGCAGCGTGGGCAGCAACAGGCCCGTCAGCGCGAAGTGGCCCAGGTGGTTCACGCCGAACTGGGCCTCGAAGCCGTCCGCCGTCGTCCCGTACGGCAGCGCCATCACACCCGCGTTGTTGACCAACAGGTCGAGGCGGTCGTACGGATAGGCCGTCACGAACTCCCTTACGGAGGCCAGGTCTCCGAGGTCCAGGCGGGCGAACTCCACGTCCGCGTCCGGGATTTCGCCGACCAGCCGGCCCCGGGCGTCGACACCGCGCGCCTCACTGCGGCAGGCGAGCACCACGCGGGCGCCCCTGCGGGCGAGTTCCCGCGCGGTGACGTAGCCGATGCCGCTGTTGGCCCCGGTGACGACGGTCACGCGTCCACTCTGATCAGGGATGGCGTTCTCGTTCCAGCCGGACATGACCGGGCTCCCTCCGCCTACGGTGGGACCAGCCTACGAGCGGGGGGCGCGGCGCGTAATCGCCCGGTAGGGGCCGCGCGTGGACGGTACGGGAGGCTCGCCATGTGGACCGTACGCCCGATTCATGACCTGGCCACGACACAGCCACTCCACAGCTCTAGGGTCCGTCAGCGCACCACCCCGTCGCCGGCCGGTGGCGGGTCGCTCACGACTCACCCTTGGAGCGAGTGTGGAACGTCGTACCCTCCTGCGTGCGAGCGTCGTCGGCGGTGTCTCCGCCGCGTTCGGCGGAACCCTGTGGCGCGGTGCCGCGTACGCCGCCCCGGCCCAGCCGGGGACCGGGCCGTACGGGGCGTTGGGCTCGCCCGACGCCAACGGGATCAGACTGCCCTCCGGCTTCGGCAGCCGGGTCGTCGCCCGGTCCGGGCAGACGGTGCCCGGGACGTCGTACACCTGGCACAACGCCCCTGACGGCGGGGCCTGTTACGCGGACGGCACGGGCTGGATCTATGTCTCCAACTCGGAGATCAACCCGTCGGGCGGGGCGAGCGCGGTGCGGTTCTCGTCGTCCGGGGCGATCACGTCGGCGTACCGCGTCCTGTCCGGCACCCGGCAGAACTGCGCGGGCGGGAAGACCCCTTGGAACACCTGGCTGTCCTGTGAGGAGGTCGACCGGGGGTTCGTGTACGAGACGGACCCGTGGGGGACGAACGCGGCGGTGCAGCGTCCGGCGATGGGCCGCTTCAAGCACGAGGCGGCCGCCGCGGACCCCGTGCGCAAGGTGATCTACCTGACCGAGGACGAGACGAACGGCCGCTTCTACCGTTTCGTACCGACGACTTGGGGCGACCTGTCCGCCGGCACCCTCCAGGTGCTGGTCGCCGGGACCGCCACCTCGGGCACCTTCAGCTGGACGAACATCCCCGACCCGGACGGCTCCCCCACCTCCATCCGCACCCAGGTCTCCGGCTCCAAGTCCTTCAACGGCGGGGAAGGTTGCCACTACGCCGAGGACACGGTCTGGTTCACGACGAAGGGCGACAACCGGGTCTGGCAGCTCAACCTCACCTCGAACACCTATGAGTTGGCGTACGACGACTCGCTCGTCACCAGCGGCACCGCCCCGCTCACCGGCGTCGACAACATCACCGGCTCCGCCTCGGGCGACCTCTTCGTCGCCGAGGACGGCGGCAACATGGAGATCTGCATGATCACCCCGGACGAGGTGGTCACCCCGTTCCTCCGTATCGACGGCCAGTCCTCCTCGGAGATCACCGGCCCGGCCTTCTCCCCCGACGGCACCCGCCTGTACTTCTCCAGCCAGCGGGGGACGAGCGGGAGTTCATCGGGCGGGATCACCTACGAGGTGACGGGGCCGTTCCGGTCGTAACACCACATGACATGTAATGGTCACGGAATGAACACTTCACGTCCATAACTCCGCGACCAGCAATACGGTCATCCCCTCACGTAACACCTCCAGGGGGACGAGATGGCCAACCCGTACAACACCCAGCCCGTGCCGCCATGGCAGCCGACGCCGACGCCCGCTTCCCGGCCCGCCCCCAGGTGGGCCCGGAAGCGGTACGTCCTGCCCGCCCTCGCGCTCGCCCTCTTCGTCGGCGTCGGCATAGGCAGCGGCGGCGGCGGCGACCAGGGCAATACGGCGGGTGACGCGAAGCCGGCCGCCGCCGAGCCCGAACCGACGGTGACCGTGACGACGACGGCCACAGCCACGACCACGGCGGAGCCGGAACCGGCGGCCACCGTGACCGCCACGAAGACGGTCAAGGTGACCAGGACGGTCACCCAGCAGGCCGAGGCGGAGACCGACTCCGGATCCGACGACACGGGCTCCGACAGCACCTACTACGCCAACTGCAGCGAGGCCCGCGCCGCCGGCGCCGCACCGATCCGCCGCGGCGAGCCGGGATACGCCTCACACCTGGACCGGGACAACGACGGCGTGGCCTGCGACAGTTGAGCCGCCCGGACGCTTGCGGAGAGCTACCTTCCGGTCACGTCACGTTCACATCACAGGTTCTCCATGTCGCCGACACAGGATCTGCACCTCACTAGGTTCGTCACCTCATATCCGGCTGATCGCCACTTCTTGATCACGCGCACGGATATCACCATGAACCTGGAAGGACCCGCTGTGAAACTGCTCCGCAAGCCCGGCGCCATCGTCGTCGCCGCGCTGGCCCTGGCCATGCTGCCGGGTGCCGCCTCGGCCCACGACGGCGGCCACCCGTTCGAGAACTGCACCGAGGCCTACGCCGCCGGGTACGCGAACATCCTCAAGGACGACGAGCACTACGGCACGCATCTCGACCGGGACGGCGACGGCATCGGCTGCGACCAGCCGCCCGCGGACTTCAAGCCCCACAACGACGAGGCGGCCGCGGCGGCCGAGGACACCGGCGAGAAGAACCCGGACCTCGCGGAGACCGGCGGCGGGGACACCTCCGTGTATCTCGCCGCCGCAGGTTCGGCCGTCCTGCTCACCGGCGGTGCACTGGTGGCGTCGACACGCAGGCGCCGTATGACGCGCTGAGGCCCGGGCGCGAGGCGGAAGAACGGAGAGGGCGGCACCCCCGCACAGGGTGCCGCCCTCTCCTCGTGATCCGGAACCGCCGCCCATCGGTTGAGGGTCGGGGACGGGCGGCGGTTCCGGGGTTCAGTGGGCCGTAGGACGGCCTACCGGTGGTCGCTGCCGTTCGCCGTGATCGCCGCGCGTCCCGCCTCCAGACGGGCCACCGGGATGCGGAACGGCGAGCAGGAGACGTAGTCCAGACCCGCCTCGTGGAAGAAGTGGACCGACTCCGGGTCACCGCCGTGCTCGCCGCAGACGCCGAGCTTGAGGTCGGGGCGGGTCCTGCGGCCGGCCTCCGCGGCCAGCTTCACCAGGGAGCCCACGCCGTCCTTGTCGATCGTCTCGAACGGGCTGACGCCGAAGATGCCCTTCTCCAGGTACGCGGTGAAGAAGGAGGCCTCGACGTCGTCCCGGCTGAAGCCCCACACCGTCTGGGTGAGGTCGTTCGTGCCGAAGGAGAAGAACTCCGCCGCCTCCGCGATCTGACCCGCGGTCAGCGCGGCCCTCGGCAGCTCGATCATCGTGCCGATCGACAGCTTCAGCTCCACACCCGTCGCCGCCTCGACCTCCGCGACGACCTGGTCGGCCTCCTCGCGGACGATCTCCAGCTCCTGGACCGTGCCCACCAGCGGGATCATGATCTCCGCGCGCGGGTCGCCCTTGGCGTTCTTGCGCTCGGCCGCCGCCTCCGCGATCGCCCGTACCTGCATGGTGAACAGGCCCGGGATCACCAGGCCGAGGCGCACTCCGCGCAGGCCCAGCATGGGGTTCTGCTCGTGCAGCCGGTGCACGGCCTGGAGCAGCCGCAGTTCGTTCTCGTGCGGCTCCTGACGGGACTCGGCGAGGGCCACGCGGACCGACAGTTCGGTGATGTCGGGGAGGAACTCGTGCAGCGGCGGGTCCAGCAGCCGTACCGTCACCGGCAGGCCGTCCATCGCCGAGAACAGCTCCACGAAGTCCTGCTTCTGCAGCGGGAGCAGCGCCTTCAGCGACTCCTCGCGCTCGGTCTCCGTATCGGCCAGGATCAGCCGCTCGACCAGCTCGCGGCGGTCGCCGAGGAACATGTGCTCGGTACGGCACAGGCCGATGCCCTGCGCTCCGAAGCGACGGGCGCGCAGCGCGTCCTCGGCGTTGTCCGCGTTGGCGCGGACCCGCAGCCGGCGCTTGCGGTCCGCGAACGCCATGATCCGGTGTACGGCCTCGACCAGCTCGTCGGCGTCGTTGGCACCCGCGTGCATCCGGCCCTCGAAGTACTCCACGACGGGGGACGGGACGACCGGGACCTCACCGAGGTACACCTTGCCGCTGGACCCGTCGATGGAGATGAGGTCGCCCTCCTCCACGACATGCCCGCCCGGCACGGTCATCCGGCGCCGCTTGGTGTCGACCTCCAGCTCCTCGGCGCCACAGACACAGGTCTTGCCCATGCCGCGCGCGACCACGGCCGCGTGGGAGGTCTTGCCGCCCCGGGAGGTCAGGATGCCCTCGGCCGCGATCATGCCGTCCAGGTCGTCGGGGTTGGTCTCCCGGCGGACCAGGATGACCTTCTCGCCGGAACGCGACCACTTCACCGCGGTGTACGAGTCGAAGACCGCCTTGCCGACAGCGGCGCCCGGCGAGGCCGCGATGCCCCGGCCGACCTGCGCGACCTTGGTGTTCTCGTCGAAGCGGGGGAACATCAGCTGGGCGAGCTGGGCGCCGGTGACCCGCTGGAGCGCCTCGGCCTCGTCGATCAGGCCCTGGTCCACCAGCTGGGTGGCGATGCGGAAGGCCGCGCCCGCCGTGCGCTTGCCGACCCGGGTCTGGAGCATCCACAGCTGACCGCGCTCGATGGTGAACTCGATGTCGCAGAGGTCCTTGTAGTGGTTCTCCAGCGTCTCCATGATCTGCATCAGCTGGTCGTACGACTTCTTGTCGATCGACTCCAGCTCCGCGAGCGGGACGGTGTTGCGGATGCCCGCGACGACGTCCTCGCCCTGGGCGTTCTGGAGGTAGTCCCCGTAGACGCCCTGGTGGCCGGAGGCGGGGTCACGGGTGAAGGCGACACCGGTGCCCGAGTCGGGGCCGAGGTTGCCGAAGACCATCGAGCAGACGTTGACGGCCGTGCCGAGGTCGCCGGGAATGCGCTCCTGGCGGCGGTAGAGCTTGGCACGGTCGGTGTTCCAGGAGTCGAAGACCGCGTGGATGGCGAGGTCCATCTGCTCGCGCGGGTCCTGCGGGAAGTCCCGGCCGGCCTCCTTCTTCACGATCTTCTTGAAGGCGGTGACCAGCTTCTTGAGGTCGGCCGCCTCCAGGTCGGTGTCGACCGTGATCTTCTTGGCCTCCTTGGCCTTGTCGAGGGCCTCCTCGAAGAGCTCGCCGTCGACGCCGAGGACGGTCTTGCCGAACATCTGGATGAGGCGTCGGTAGGAGTCCCAGGCGAAACGGTCGTCGCCGGCCTGCTTGGCGAGACCCTGGACCGACTTGTCGGAGAGACCGATGTTCAGGACCGTGTCCATCATTCCGGGCATGGAGAACTTCGCGCCGGACCGGACCGAGACGAGCAGCGGGTCGTCGGCCTGGCCGAGCTTCTTGCCCATGCCCTGCTCCAGCGCGTCGAGGTGTGCACTCACCTCGTCACGCAGTGCCGCGGGTTCCTCACCGCTGTCCAGGTAGACCTTGCAGGCTTCCGTCGTGATGGTGAAGCCGGGGGGAACGGGGAGTCCCAGGTTGGTCATCTCGGCGAGGTTCGCGCCCTTGCCACCCAGGAGGTCCTTGAGGTCCTTGTTTCCCTCGGTGAAGTCGTAGACGAACTTCGCTACGTGGGGTTCTTTGTTTTCCGACACGGGTCTCGACTCCCTCGAGGACGCGGTGGCTGCCCTGACGGCCAGGAACATACCCAGATCGAAGGCGTCTGGGTACGTCTACTCGGGCGTCACACGCCCGTAACCAGTCGTCCGCCAGCGGATCGAAACTCAAAGCTTGGCAAGCGACACGCGCCCGATGTTTTCATTTCTTGAACGCAGCAACCCTCATAGACCGCTAGAACCGCTCACATGAGCGGCATTGGGCACGTCTGATTTCGATCGATGAACGATCAAGGGGTGGCACTGAGTGCCACCCCTTGGAGAAGTGCAGTCGCTCAAGATCCGCTCATCTGAGCTCAACCCTTATCAGGCGTGGCGAGAATCACGCTGCCACAGGGAGCCGGATTTCACCATGCGGACGGGCATTCGGAACGGAACGGAGACGGAAACACGGACGTCATACGCCCATGGCCAGCAACCGCTCCTCCACCCGCTCGGGCGCGTACAGGTGCTCCACCACCAGTGCCCCCGCCCCGACCAGCCCGGCCCGCTCCCCGAGCCGTGAGGTCACGACCTCCAGCCGAGCGGTGGAGCGCGGCAGGGCCCGCTGATACAGCAGCTCCCGGACACCCGTGAGGAAGGGAGTTCCGGCCAGATCTCCGGCGATCATCAGGACGCCCGGGTTCAGCAGGGTCACGACCGTCGCCAGCACGTCCCCGACCTGCCGCCCGGCCTCACGCGCGAGCGCGGCCGCCTCCGGATGCCCGGAGGCCAGCAGGTCCCGCACATCCGAGCCCGACGCCGCCGGCACCCCGGCCGAGGCCAGCCGCCGCGCCACGGCACCGCCGCTCGCGACGGCGGCGAGACAGCCGTAGGAGCCACAACGGCACAGCGCCTCCGCCCCCGCGGGGATCCGGATGTGCCCGAGGTCTCCGGCACCACCGTCGACACCCCGGTAGACCGAGCCGTCCACCACGACCCCGGCGCCGATGCCGGTCGAGACCTTGACCAGGACGAACGCCGAGCAGTCGGGGTGGGCGGTGCGCTGTTCGCCGTACGCCATGAGGTTGGCGTCGTTGTCGACGAGCACGGGGACCGGCCCTGCACCGGTGTGCTCGGTGAAGGCTCCGGCGAGGCGGCCTCTTATGTCGTAGCCGTCCCAGCCGGGCATGATCGGCGGCTGGACCACTCGGCCGCTATCGGTGTCGACGGGGCCGGGGACCGCGAGCCCGATGCCGCAGACCTCCTCCGCCCGGTGCCCCGCCTTCTCCAGCAGCTCGGCGAACCAGTGGCCCAGCTCGCCGAGTACGTCGTCCGGGCCGTCCTCGATCACCAGGGTGCCGCTGTGCTCGGCGAGGATCTCGCCCGTCAGGGACAGTACGGCCGCGCGCGCGTGCCGGGTCTCCAGGTCGGCGGCGAGGACCACGGCGTGGGCGTCGTCGAACTCCAGAGTGATGGAGGGGCGCCCGCCGAGCGGCGAGTCCACCGGCCCTCCGGCGCCCTCGCGCAGCCAGCCCGCGCGGAAGAGGCGGTCGAGGCGCTGGCCGACGGTCGCCCGGGACAGTCCGGTGGCCTGCTGGAGCGCTCCGCGCGTGACGGCTCGCCCGCTGCGGACCAGTTCGAGCAGATCTCCGGCGCCGGTCTGACTCCGTCCAGCCATGCGCACCCCCTTGTGTTTCTCAACTCTGCATTACATATTGGGTTTTGCGTGTTAAATAGACGTAACTCTACGGTAGCCCTGGCCGAACCGGTCAGCCACACGTCTTTCGGGGAGCCCCGAGTGGATCGCACTGCCCAGCTCATCACCCCTTCCGCGGAGCGTTCGATCGCATACGATCCGCCGAATTCGTCACATTCCCTGCACGCCAGGGCGGCGAGGGTGCTGGAGGGCAACTGGACCGGCGCCTCCACGGTGCCCTCGCGCAGTCTGTACCCGCACCAGTGGTCCTGGGACTCCGCGTTCATCGCCATCGGCCTGCGCCATCTCTCACCGCTGCGGGCGCAGACCGAGCTGGAGACGCTGCTGGCGGCCCAGTGGGGCGACGGGCGCGTCCCGCACATCGTCTTCAGCCCCTCCGTACCCCTCGACGCGTACTTCCCGAGCCCCGACTTCTGGCGCTCCTCGACCGCGGGACGCGCCGCGGGCGCCCCGCGCACCGTACAGACGTCCGGCATCGTGCAGCCACCTGTCCACGCACTGGCCGCGTGGCTGGTCCACTGCGCCGACCCTGGGTTGTCACGAGCGCGTGGCTTCCTCGCCTGGGTGTACCCGCGCCTCGCAGCCTGGCACCGCTATCTCCTCCACCGCCGCGACCTCGGCGGAGGCGGCCTCGCGTCCGTCGTGCACCCCTGGGAACAGGGTATGGACAACAGCCCCTCCTGGGACCTCCCCCTGTCCCGCGTCACCCCGGCCCCGGCCCGCTCCTTCCGCCGCGCCGACCTCGACCACGGGGCGGCCGAGGACCGGCCGACGGATCTGGACTACGGGCGGTACGTGCAGCTGGCGACGGAGTACCGGGACGCCGAATACGCCGACGGTGCCGGCGAGTTCGCGGTCGAGGACCCCGCCTTCAACGCCCTGCTCATCGCCTCCGAGCACGCCCTCGCCCGGATCGCCGGCGAGCTGGGCGCGCCCGGCACGGCCCGGCACGCGCACGCGGAGCGGCTGACGGCGGCCCTGGTGGAGCGGCTGTGGGACCCTGCGTACGGCATGTTCCTGTGCCGGGATCTGCGGAGCCCCGCCCCGGACGGGCGCGGCACCCTGATCCCCGAGCGCGGAGTGTCGGGTCTGATCCCTCTCCTGCTCCCGGGCCTCCCGCGGGACATCGTCTCGACGCTCCTCAACACCGCCTCCGGCCCCCACTTCGGGCTCGGCACCACCACCCGCCTCCTCCCCAGCCACGACCTCCTCGGCGAGGCCTTCGACCCGCACCGCTACTGGCGCGGCCCGGCCTGGTTCAACACCAGTTGGCTCCTTGAACGGGGTCTGCGCACCCACGGGGAGCTCCAACAGGCCGACGCACTGCGGGAGTCGGTGCTGGAGCTCGCGGCGGCCACCGACTTCGCGGAGTACGTCGACCCGTACACCGGCGAGGCCTGCGGGGCGACCGGCTTCAGCTGGACCGCCGCGCTCGCGCTCGACCTGCTGCACAGCGGCACCACGCTCACGAACGGCACCACAGTCACGGCGGACATGGGACTCAAGGGAGGGAACCGGCGATGACGGACCGGCATCATCTGCTTGTGCACGGCGGGACGTTCGCTGCCGTGGGTGACGGCGGGGACATCAGCGGCGTCCGGGGCGGCGGCAGCTCCCCGGACGGGTTGTTCGTACGGGACGCCCGGCACCTGAGCCGCTGGCAGCTCACGGTAGACGGGGCGGTGCCGGAGGAGCTGTCGCCGGTCGCCGACGGCGACACCGCGCGCTGTGTCCTGGTCCCGCGAGGCGGCCGCCAGGAACCGCCCGCCTACACCCTCTTCCGCGAACAGGCGGTGGGCGACGGCTCGTTCGTGGAATCCCTCCGCGTCACCAGCAACCGCCCGACACCGACGACCGTCCGCCTCGCCATCACCGCGGACGCCGACTTCACCGACCAGTTCGAACTCCGCTCCGACTACCGGACGTACCCGAAGACCGGCGCCACCCGCTCCCGCGAAGTCCTCGACGACGGCGTGGAGTTCACCTACCAGCGCGGCGAATGGCGTTCCTGTACGACGGTGACGGCCACCCCCGCCCCGGACGGCGTCGAGGAGACGGGCACCGGAGCCCGCCGCCTCGTGTGGACGCTGGACCTGGAGCCGCACGGCACGGCCGAGTTGACCCTGCGAGTGATGGCCCGCCCGCACGGTGACAAGCGGGCCCGCCGGGTGCCGAGCTCCCCCGCCGCCCTGAACCGCCAACTCCTGGCGATGGAGGGCGAGTTCGTGGAGGGCGTCGCCTTCCCGACCGGCTGGCCCGAACTCGCGGCGGCCTGCGCACGTGGCCTCGCCGACCTCGCCTCCCTCCAGGTCCCGGCGACCGGCCCGGACGGCGAGGTGCTGCGCGTACCGGCCGCCGGAGCCCCCTGGTTCCTCACCCTCCTCGGCCGGGACGCCCTTCTCACCTCACTCTTCGCCCTCCCCTACCGCCCCCAACTGGCCGCCGCGACGCTCCCCGCGCTCGCCGCGACCCAGGCCACCGAGACCGGCCCGAGCTCCGTGGCCCAGCCCGGCAAGATCGTGCACGAGGTGCGGCACGGGGAGCTGGCGCACTTCGGGCAGGTGCCGTACGGCCGTTACTACGGCTCGGTGGACGCCACCCCGCTGTTCCTGGTGCTCCTGGGGGCGTACGTCGAACAGACCGGGGACGTCTCACTCGCCCGCCGCCTCGAACCCCACGCCCGCGCGGCGATCGGCTGGATGCTGGACCACGGCGGACTGACCTCGCGCGGCTACCTCGTCTACCGCGCCGACCAGGGCGGTCTCGCCAACCAGAACTGGAAGGACTCCCCCGGCGCGATCTGCGGCGCAGACGGCACGCGGGCGAGCGGTCCGGTGATGGCGGCGGGGGCCCAGGGCTATGCGTACGACGCGCTGCGCCGGACCGCGGGGATCGCCCGCACGGTGTGGGACGACGCGACGTACGCGGCGCTCCTCGAACAGGCCGCGGCCGATCTGCGGGACCGGTTCCAGCGGGACTTCTGGATGCGGGACCGTGCGTTTCCCGCGCTCGCGCTGGACGGGGAGGGCAGCCAGGTCGACGCGCTGGCCTCCGACGCCGGGCATCTGCTCTGGTCCGGGCTGCTCGACAAGGAGTACGGCGAGCTGGTGGGGCGGCGGTTGCTGGAGCCGGACTTCTTCTCCGGGTGGGGCGTGCGGACGCTGGCCGCGGGCCAGTCGGCGTATCACCCGCTGTCGTATCACCGGGGCTCGGTGTGGCCGCACGACAACGCGCTGATCACGCTGGGGCTGGCTCGGTACGGGTTGCACGACGAGGCACGGACGGTCGCGCACGGGCTGGTGGACGCGGCGACGGCCACCGGGCATCGGCTGCCGGAGGTGCTCGCGGGGTACGGGCGGGAGTCCCATGGGGAGCCGGTGCCGTATCCGCATGCGTGTGTGCGGGAGTCTCGGTCTGCGGCGGCGCCACTTGCGTTGTTGACGGCTGTTGGAGGCGCGTGATCGGAGGGGCGGATCTGTTGTGTGGCGTCTGCGGGTCGGGTGGGGGCTGATCGCGCCCACGCGGCGGAGCCGCATATCGATACAGCCCCGCGCCCCTGAAAGCCGAAATCTGACCGTTGACCAAGCGTTGGGCCGGTGTTTGCTCCAGGGCGTGAACTGACGGCCCGAGCCCTCCGTACGGGAATGTGGCGGATCCGAGACCCCATATCGGGTCCGCCTTCTACCAAGGACCCGTACGGAAGGACCCTCGGGTGTCCGAGACCATCGCAGAGAGCACGTCACCCGAGGCCGAGGCGACCGCTGCCGACGGCCCGCCGCCGGACAAGCCGTCCCTGCGCGCACGGTTCGGACGATGGCGGGACTCGCACCCCACCGCCGTACGGAACATCCAGTGGGCCCTGAACGTGCTCGCCGCGGTGCTCGTCCTCGGAGCCCTGCTCCTGCCGAACAAAACAGTGAACCTGCATGTCAGGGAGTTCGTGCGGATCCCGGCGGAGGCGATCCTCGCGGCGGCCGTGATGCTGGCGCTGCCGCGTCGGCCGAGGCTGGTGGTGGCCATTGTGTCCGGGGTGTCGCTCGGGGCGCTGACGATCCTGAACCTGCTCGACATGGGGTTCAACGAATACCTCGGGCGGGCCTTCAACCCCGTCCTGGACTGGGAGTTGCTCGACGACGCCCGCTCGTACGTGGACGACTCGCTGGGCACGGGCGTGGCGATAGGGGCCACGGTCGGCGCGTTCGTCCTGGTCCTCCTGCTGCTGTCCCTCATGACGCTGGCGATGGTCCGGCTGAGCGACCTGCTGCTCCGGGACAAGCAGGTCGCCACCCGGGGAACCCTGATCGCCGCCACCGTGTGGGTCGCCTGCTCGGCACTCGGTCTCCAGGTGGCCGGCACGCCGATCGCCTCCGAACACACCGCCGCGATCGCCGAGTTGCAGGCCCGGCGGGTGCTCTACACGATGCGTGACGAGGCGGACTTCCAGAAGGTGGCCAGGACCGACACGTTCGGCAACACACCGGGCGACCAGCTGGTCCCCGACCTCCGCGGCAAGGACATGATCTTCACCTTCATCGAGAGCTACGGCCGCAGCGCCGTGGAGGACGCGGACATAGCGCCCGGAGTCGACAAGACCCTGACGGAGAGCACCGCGGCCCTCGCGAAGGCGGGCTTCCACGCGAAGAGCGGCTGGCTGACCTCGGCGACCTACGGCGGCAACAGCTGGCTCGGCCACTCGACGACCCTCTCCGGCCTGTGGATCGACAACCAGCAGCGCTACCGCACGGTCATGGCCAGCGACCACCTCAGCCTCACCAAGGCCTTCAAGAAGACCGGCGACTGGGACACCGTCGGGGTGATGCCGGGTGTGCAGAAGGGCTGGCCCGAGCAGAAGTACTACGGTCTCGACAAGGTCTACAACGCCTTCCAACTCGGCTACCAGGGGCCGAAGTTCAGCTGGTCGACGATGCCCGACCAATACACCCTGGAGGCCTACCAGCGCCAGGTCCACGGCAAGAAGCGCGACAAGCCGCTGATGTCCGAGATCATCCTCACTTCAAGCCACCAGCCCTGGGCACCGATCCCCAAGATGGTCGACTGGGACGACCTGGGCGACGGCTCGATCTTCAAGGCCATCCAGAAGGCCGGCAACAATCCGTCCGACATCATCGCCGACTCCACCCGCTCCAAGCAGGAGTACGGCAAGTCGATCTCGTACTCCGTCACCGCGCTCACCCAGTGGCTGGAGCGCTACGGCAGTGACGACACGGTCCTGGTCTTCCTCGGCGACCATCAGCCGATCTCCCGGGTCAGCGGCAACAACGCGAGCCGTGACGTACCGATCTCGATCGTCGCCAAGGACCCCAAGGTCCTCGACAAGATCGCCTCCTGGAACTGGACCGACGGCCTCAAGCCGGCCCACAACGCCCCGGTCTGGAAGATGAGTTCCTTCCGAGACCGCTTCCTGACGGCATACGGCTCGACTCCGCATCCGTCACAGGGGTAGCGCTTCGCGGGGCGGGTCGCGCAGTTCCCTGCGGGCAGCTGGCGCTGGGCTTGGGCCGTGCGCCTAATGATGTGCCTCGCTGTGTCGACTGGCGGGTGCGGGTCCGTTGTGGCTGGTCGCGCAGTTCCCCGCGGGCAGCTGGCGCTGGGCTTGGGCCGTGCGCCTAATGATGTGCCTCGCTGTGTCGACTGGCGGGTGCGGGTCCGTTGTGGCTGGTCGCGCAGTTCCCCGCGGGCAGCTGGCGCTGGGCTTGGGCCGTGCGCCTATTGATGTGCCTCGCTGTGTCGACTGGCGGGTGCGGGTCCGCTGTGGCTGGTCGCGCAGTTCCCCGCGCCCCTAGGGGGTTGCAGGCGGCCTGCGCCACGAGGGGCCGTCAACCACCACGCGCGCCACGACGGGCCGCTCGTCATCCCGCGCGCCACGACGGGCCGTTTGCCACCCCGCGTACCCCCACGGGCCTGCCAGCCGCGTACGGCGCGCAGGGGACGGGGTGGGGGGTGTCCGCCCGCAGCGGCCGGCGTCCGTTGTCCAGCACATCTGAATCAACAGCACCCGCCGGACCGAGGACGGATACCCCCCACCCCCGCCCCCCCCCCCCCCCCCCCCCCCCCCCCCCACCCCCACCCCCCCCCCCCCCCCCCCGCCCCCCCCGGC
>NZ_JBJDQL010000028.1:106188-125871 GCF_044903305.1 Streptomyces sp. NPDC019531
GACGCGCTACACAAGCCCCACCGAACCGAGGCAGGCCGCCGCAGGCATTCAGGGGCGCGGGGAACTGCGCAAAACGCCCGCCCCCACCCCACCCGCACAGGCCGCCGCAGGCATCCCCCCGTCACCCCCCAGACGTGTCCAGCTCCGCATCCTCCCCGATCCCCGCACAGTCGTACGGGTCCTTCAGCCAACCATCCGGCAGAACCACCCTGTTGTTACCGGACGTACGCCCCCGAGGCCCGTCCGCACCAACCGGCCACGCCTGGTCGAGATCCAACTCGTCGAGGCCGGAACGCAGTTCCTCCAGCGAAGAAGTGATCGCGAGCCGCTTGCGCATCTCACTCCCGACCGCGAAACCCTTCAGATACCAGGCCACATGCTTACGGAAGTCGATGACCCCACGCGCCTCGTCACCGATCCACTCCCCCAGCAGCGTGGCATGCCGCACCATGACATCGGCGACCTCACGCAGAGGGGGCTGATGGAAATCGGTCCGCCCCTCGAACGCCGCCACCAGATCCGAGAACAGCCACGGCCGCCCCAGACACCCCCGCCCTACGACCACCCCGTCACACCCGGTGGACCGCACCATCCGCAGCGCGTCCTCCGCCGACCAGATGTCGCCGTTGCCGAGCACGGGAATCTCCGGCACATGCTCCTTGAGCCGGGCGATGGCGTCCCAGTCGGCGGTGCCGCCGTAGTGCTGGGCGGCGGTACGCCCGTGCAGCGCGATGGAGGTGACCCCCTCCTCGACCGCGATCCGCCCCGCGTCCAGGTAGGTGATGTGGTCGTCGTCGATGCCCTTGCGCATCTTCATCGTGACCGGCAGATCCCCCGCGCCACTCACCGCCTCCCGCAGAATCGCCCGCAGCAGGTTCCGCTTGTACGGCAGCGCCGACCCGCCGCCCTTGCGGGTCACCTTCGGCACCGGGCACCCGAAGTTCAGGTCGATGTGATCGGCGCGATCCTCCTCCGCGATCATGCGGACGGCCTTGCCGACGGTGGCCGGGTCGACTCCGTACAGCTGGATCGAGCGCGGTGTCTCGGTCGCGTCGAAGTGGATCAGCTGCATGGTCTTCTCGTTGCGCTCGACCAGGGCCCGGGTCGTGATCATCTCGCTGACGAACAGCCCCTTGCCGCCGCTGAACTCTCTGCACAGGGTGCGAAAGGGCGCGTTGGTGATCCCGGCCATGGGGGCCAGGACGACGGGTGGCTGGACGGAGTACGGGCCGATCTGCATTCCCCCATTGTCACGCATCCACGCACCAGCCCCGGGGACACCCCGCAGCGATCATGCAGCAACCATTAGTTAGACGCACTATCGATACGGGCGTACGATGAAGCGCATGCCCGAGCTCAGCCCCCGCCGCCGGATGCTGGTCCTCGCGATCTGCTGCATGAGCCTGCTGATCGTGAGTCTCGACACCACCGCCCTCAACGTCGCCCTGCCCGCCATGCAGCGGAGCCTGGGCGCGAACACTGCGGGCCTCCAGTGGACGATCGACGCGTACACCCTGGTCCTCGCCTCGCTGCTGATGCTGGCCGGCTCCACGGCCGACCGGATCGGCCGCAGGCGTGTCTTCATGGCGGGCCTGGTCGTCTTCACGATCGGCTCCGCGCTCTGTTCCGCCGCGCCGAACCTGGAGGCGCTGGTCGCCTTCCGCATGGTGCAGGCGGTCGGTGGCTCGATGCTCAACCCGGTCGCCATGTCGATCATCACCAACACCTTCACCGACCCGCGTGAGCGCGCCCGTGCGATCGGGGTGTGGGGCGCGGTCGTCGGTATCTCGATGGCCGCCGGTCCGCTGGTGGGCGGGCTGCTCGTGGAATCGGTCGGCTGGCGGTCGATCTTCTGGGTCAACCTGCCGGTCGGCATCGCGGCCCTGCTGCTCACGCTGCGGTACGTCCCCGAGTCCCGGGCGCCCAGGGCCCGCCGCCCCGACCCCGTCGGGCAGCTTCTGGTGATCGCGCTGTTCGGCTCGCTGACGTACGCGATCATCGAGGCGCCGGCCTCGGGGTTCTCGTACGTCCTGCCCTTCGCCGTCGTGGCCGTCCTCGCGCTGGCCGGACTCCTCTGGTACGAGCCCCGGCGCGACGAGCCCCTCATCGACCTGCGGTTCTTCCGGTCGGCGCCGTTCAGTGGGGCCACGGTGATCGCGATCAGCGCGTTCGCGGGTCTTGGCGGGTTCCTGTTCCTGTCGACGCTGTACCTGCAGAACGTACGAGGACTGGACGCGCTGCACGCCGGCCTGTGGATGCTGCCGATGGCGGTGCCGATGTTCCTGTGCGCGCCGCTCGCGGGGCGGCTGGTGGGGAGCCGTGGGCCACGGTTGCCGTTGGTGATCGCGGGGGTCATGACGACGGCCAGCGGGGTGCTGTTCGCGGCGTTCGACGCGGAGACGTCCGATGTGACGCTGTTCCTCGGATACCTGCTGTTCGGGATCGGGTTCGGGCTGGTCAACGCGCCGATCACGAACACGGCGGTGTCGGGGATGCCGAGGGCTCAGGCCGGGGTCGCCGCGGCCGTCGCCTCCACGAGTCGTCAGCTCGGGCAGACACTGGGGGTCGCGGTGATCGGAGCGGTGCTGGCGTCGGGGGTGGGGGCGTCGTCGTACAAGGAGAAGTTCGTGTCCGCCGCCGTGCCGGGGTGGTGGATTCTCGCCGGGTGCGGGCTGGTTGTGCTGGTGTTCGGTGCGGTGACCAGCGGGCGGTGGGCCCGGCGGACCGCTGAGCGGACGGCTGAACGGCTGGAGTCGGTCGAGGTGCGCGAGGCGGCGGGGGTCGGCGCGTAGCTCTGCGACCACCGGCCGGTGGGCTGGTCGCGCCCACGCGGCGGAGCCGCACATCGACACAGCCCGGCGCCCCTCCTCAAGTACGTCCACTCGCCGCCAGCCCGGACGCACCCCCGACGCACTCTGTCGAAGTACGCGAAGCGGCGGGGGTCGGCGCGTAGCTCTGCGACCACCGGCCGGTGGGCTGGTCGCGCCCACGCGGCGGAGCCGCACATCGACACAGCCCGGCGCCCCTCAAGGAGTCCACGCGCCGACAGCCCGGACGCACCCCGGTCACGCACTTTGTCGAGGTGCGCGAAGCGGCGGGGGTCAGCGCGCAACTCGGCGTCCGACCGCCGGTCGGACCTGGTCGCGCCCACGCGGCGGAGCCGCACATCGACACAGCCCCGCGCCCCTCAAGGAAGTGAGAGGACGGGGGCACGATCCAGCTCACGCCTGTCCCACGGGGACCCGTTCCAGGGCGATCGCGTGCAGTTTCTCCAGTCGCCGTCGGGACTCCTCGTCTGCGGGGGCGTAGGTCACCAGGCGTGAGCCCGTCTCGGGGCCGAGCCACAGGTCGGTGTGGTCGACGGCGATCAGGCCGACGTACCGGTTGAGGAACTCCTTGCGGCGCGGGCTGGAGGCGCCGACCTCGTGGCGGTCCCAGACCTCGCGGAACTCCGCGGACTCGGTGCGCAGCCGCTTCAGGAGCGTCTTCCAGGCGGGCTCGGCGAGATGCCCGGCCATGCCGGCGCGGAAACGGGCGGCCATGAGCCGTCGGACCTCCTCCAGGTGCACGATCGAGGAGCGCCACTCCTCGTTGGTGTAGGAGAGCAGCATGGAGTTGCGGTCCTCGGGCGGCACCGCGTCCAGGTCGCACAGCAGCAGGCCGTAGGCGCGGTTGTAGGCGAGGATGTCGTAACGGCTGTTGGACACACAGGCCGGGATCGGCCCCAACTGGTCGAGGACGAGCCGGAGTCCGGGCGTGATCGACGGGCAGGTGGTGGCCGGCGTCGGGTCGACGGCTCCGGCGAGCTGGAACAGGTGGGCCCGCTCGACGGGGTCGAGGAACAGTGTGCGGGCCAGGGCGTCCAGGACCTGCACGGAGACCTGGATGTCGCGGGCCTGCTCCAGCCAGGTGTACCAGGTGACGCCGACCGCGGAGAGATGCGCGACCTCCTCCCGGCGCAGGCCGGGGGTGCGGCGCCGGCGGCCGCGCGGCAGGCCGACCTGCTCGGGGGCGATGTGCTCGCGGCGGTGGCGCAGGAAGGCGGCGAGTTCATGGCGCCGGACCGCCGAAGCCGAGGTGGACGCGGTCGCCGGTACGGCTGTCTCCTGGGCCATGGTCGTCATGCCTCCAGCCTGCCTCCACCGGGACCCTGTTGCCAGGTGGTTCTTCTACCAGGATAAGGAGACTCTGGTACCCGTCTGGGCGCGGGCGCAGGCTCGGAGCCGTGACCACCGAAACCACCACTCCACGCCCCGTCCGTCCCACCGTGCCACCCGAGTTGGGCGGCCTCGGGCTGTTCACGGTGCTGCTCGCCGCGGCACTCCCCCTCATCGACTTCTTCATCGTCAACGTCGCCCTGCCCACCATCGGCGCGGACCTCTCCGCGAGCGAGTCGGTCCTCGAACTCGTCGTCGCCGGTTACGGGGTGGCGTACGCCGTCCTCCTGGTCCTCGGCGGCAGGCTCGGCGACCTCTTCGGGCGACGCCGGCTCTTCCTCGGCGGTATGGCGGCCTTCGGGCTGGCCTCGCTGGCCTGCGGGCTCGCACCGACCGCCTGGGCCCTGGTCGCGGCACGGGTCGCGCAGGGCGCCGCGTCGGCCGCGATGCTGCCGCAGGTCCTCGCCACGATCCAGTCGACCACCGCCGGGGCCCGCCGCGCGAAGGCGATGGGCCTGTACGGCGCGACGGCCGGCCTGTCCATGGTGGCGGGCCAGATCCTCGGCGGTGTCCTGGTCGCGGCCGACATCGCGGGCACCGGCTGGCGCGCGGTGTTCCTGGTGAACGTGCCGGTCGTGCTCGTCGGCCTGTTGCTGGCCGCCCGTACGGTCCCGGAGACCCGGGCCCGGCGCCCGGAGCCGGTGGACGGTCCCGGCACGGTCCTGCTGGCCGCCTCCCTGCTCGCCCTGCTGGCCCCGCTGACGGAGGGCAGGGCCGCGGGCTGGCCGCTGTGGACCTGGTTGTCGCTGGGGGCGTTCCCGTTCCTGGCGGGGGCGTTCTACGCGGTGGAGCGCAGGGCGGACCGCGCGGGCCGTACGCCTTTGGTGCCGCCGAGCCTGTTCCGGCTGGTGTCGCTGCGGCGCGGTCTGGTGCTGATGGTGCCGTTCTCGATGGGCTTCTCCGGCTTCATGTTCGTGATCGCGGTGGCCCTGCAGGAGGGCGCGCGGCTGGGTGCCGTCCAGGCGGGCCTGGCTCTGGCCCCGCTGGCGGTGACCTTCCTGTTCACGTCGATCGCCGGGCCGCGGCTGATCGCCCGGTACGGCACCCGGGTGGTGACCGCGGGCACGGTGCTCCAGGCGGTCGGTCTCGGGCTGATCATCCTGGCCGCCCGGCACTCCTGGCCGGACCTCGGCCTGCTCCCGCTCCTGCCCGGCGGCGCGATCGCCGGAGTCGGCCAGGCCCTCCAACTCCCCGTGGTCATGCGGCTCGTGCTGTCCGAGGTGCCGCCCGCGCGGGCCGGTGTGGGCAGCGGTGTGATGGGCACGACCCAGCAGTCCGCGCTGGCCCTCGGCGTGGCCACACTGGGCACCCTCTTCCTGGCCCTGGTCCCCGGCATGGGTATGCGGGACGCCCTGGTGACGGCGCTGCTCGTGCAGCTGGCCGGTGTGGTCCTGACGGGCGTACTGAGCCTTCGGCTGCCGCGCACGATCGCCTGACAGGGCCGTCGGAAAGGCCTCCGGCAGGGCTCAAGTCTTGGCGAACGCCCCGTGAAGATACTGCTGTTGATGTTGTTCTTGCTGCACACTCCTTGCCGGAGGCGAGGCACATGTTGCAGACCAACACGAGCAAGGTGAGCCGCTGGGACCAGCACGGGCGGGAACACGTCGTCCAAGTGCTCCGCAAGGGCCCGCAACGGACGATCAGATGCGAGACCTGCGGCTGGCGCAAGGCCGCGCAGTTCCTGCCGTGGCTGAAGGCCGAGGAACACCTGGCGGAGGCCCACCAGGCGACGGTGGACCCGAAGGAGAGCTGAGGGTCAGGAGCCCTCGCCGGTGTCCAGGTCGCCGACCAGGCGCCGCAGCAGCGGGCCGTACTCGGGATGGGCCAGGGCGTGCGCCATCTGGGCCACCAGGTAGTCGGCCGGATTGCCGGTGTCGTACCAGCGGCCCTGGATGACCTGGCCGTACACCGCGCGGGTGGCGGCGTAGGCGTTGATGGCGTCGGTCAGGTAGATCTCGCCGGTGCGGTGCTCGTACCAGCGGCGGGTGCGCTCCCGGAGTTCGTCGATGATGCCCGGGGTGATGACATAGCCGCCGATGGCCGCGTACGACGAGGGCGCGGCGGTGGGGTCGGGCTTCTCGACCAGGCCGGTGATGCGCAGGGTGCCGGCGCCGAGGTCCTCCTTGACGAGCGGGACGCCGTAGCGCCGCGACTCGGTGGGGTCCATCGGCATCAGGGCGAGGACGGGGCAGCCGGTCTGCTCGTAGGCGCGGATCAGCTGCTGGGCGCGCGGCACCTCGGCCACGAACACGTCGTCCGGCCACAGCACCAGGACGGGCTCGTCGCCGAAGGAGCGGGCGGCGTTCAGCACCGGGGTGCCGTTGCCGTAGGGGCCGTGCTGGTCGAGGTAGGTGATGTGGCCGCGGCGGGCCAGCTCGGTGATCTCCTCGACGGCGTCCGCGTAGGCCGTCTTTCCGTCGGCACGCAGTTGCTCGACCAGGGCGGGGTTGGGGCGGAAGTGGTCCTGGATCAGGGACTTGCCGCCGGAGACGACGATGGTGATGTCGGTGATGCCGGAGTCCACCAGCTCCCGCACGGTGTGCTCGATGACCGGCTTGTCGCCGACCGGGAGCATCTCCTTCGGCGTCGCCTTGGTCAGCGGCAGCAGCCGGGAGCCGAGTCCGGCGGCGGGGATCACGGCCCTGCGGATGGTGGGGGGCATCGGGTCTGTCGGCTTTCTCTCGGGACCGGTGTCAGGGGGACGGTACCGCCCCGCCGGTCCGCAGCCCGCGCAGCAGCAGATCCATGACCGCCTCGAACTGCTCCTCCACGCCCGGCTCTTCCCACTGGGAGGCGTAGGCCGGGTCGTGGAAGCAGGACGTGGCCTGGAAGAGGGCACGGGCCGTGGTGGACGGGTCGGTCGCGGTGAGGGTGCCTGTCGCGGTGCCGTCGCGGATGATCCGGGCCAGCTGCCCGTCCAGGTCGGCGAGGTGCGCGCGGACCAGCTCGCCGCTCTCGCCGGCCAGGACCTGGTACATGGCGAAGAGCTCGGGATCGTCGCCCGCCTTGCGGCGCTTGGCCTCGAAGAGGGCGGCGAACCAGTCCCGCAGCCGGGACTCCGGATCGCGGTCCGCCTCGGTGATGGCGGCCAGCGCACCCGTCGTCCGGTCCAGCCACCGCTTCGTGACCGCCTCCCGCAGCGCCGCCTTCGTGGCGAAGTGCCGGTAGACGCTGCCATGGCTGACGCCGAGCGCGCGGGCCACGTCGACCACGGTGGCCTTGGCCGGGCCGTGGCGGCGCAGCACCTCCTCGGTGGCTTCGAGGATGCGCTCGGCGGTCAGGGTCTCGGTGGCTGCCATGACCTAAACGGTACCCGGCACCACGATCACTGTTCCGTGCCGAGATGCGGCATCTGCTGGGCCGGGTAGCGGGTGCCGGCCGCCGCGTCCGCCGGTACGGCCTCCTCGATGGCCGCCAGGTCCGTCGCGTCGAGTACGACGTCCAGGGCGCCCAGCGACTCGCTGAGCCGCTCCCGGGTGCGGGCGCCGGCCAGCGGCACGATGTCCTCGCCCCGCGAGAGGACCCAGGCGGTGGCGATCTGGGCGACCGTCGCCCCCTTGCCGTCGGCGATCTTGCGCAGGGCCTCCACGAGGTCGAGGTTGTGGTGCAGGTTGTCGCCCTGGAAGCGGGGCGAGACGGAGCGGTAGTCGTTCGCGCCGAACCGGCTGTCGCGGGTGACGTGGCCGGAGATCAGGCCTCGCGAGAGCACTCCGTACGCCGTGACGGCGATGCCCAGTTCACGCATGACCGGCAGGATCCTGCGCTCGATGTCGCGGGTGATGATCGCGTACTCCAGCTGGACGTCGGCGATGGGCGCGGTGGCGGCGGCCCGCCGGATGTTGTCCGCGCTCGCCTCGCTGAGGCCGATGTGCCGGACGTACCCCTTCTCGACGAGTTCCGTGATCGCGCCGACCGTCTCCTCGATCGGCACGTCCGGGTCGACGCGGGCTATGCGGTAGACGTCGATGTGGTCGACGCCGAGGCGCTGGAGCGAGTAGGCGGCGAAGTTCTTCACGGCGGCGGGCCGACCGTCGTTGCCGCTCCAGCCGCCGTCCGGGTCGCGCAGGGCGCCGAACTTGACGCTGAGCAGGGCCTGTTCGCGGCGGGCCGCGGGGGCGGTGCGCAGCGCCTCGCCGACCAGCATCTCGTTGTGCCCCATGGCGTAGAAGTCGCCGGTGTCGAGCAGGGTCACGCCGGCTTCCAGGGCGGCGTGGATGGTCGCGATCGCCTCGGTGCGGTCGGCGTCGCCGTACACGGCGGAGGACATGCCCATGCAGCCGAGGCCGAGAGCGGAGACCTGGGGGCCGGTGGTGCCGAGGGTACGGGTTTGCATCGTCATGGAGCCACCCTCGCATGACAGCTGACAGCTTTCAATATCTGTCAGCTGTTACTTGTCAGTCACCGCCAGCTTGGCTCCCAGCACCAGGAAGGAGCCGGCGAAACTCCTCCGCAGCCACGCCATCACCCGGGGCCGCGAGATCACCTGATTGCGCACCGAGGCCGCGAGCACCCCGTACACGGCGAAGACCACGAAGGTCGCCAGCATGAAGACCCCGCTCAGCACCAGCATCCGGGGCAGCGCCCGCGGCTCCCCCGGGTCCACGAACTGCGGCAGGAACGCGAAGAAGAAGATCGTCAGCTTCGGGTTGAGGAGGTTGATCAGCACGCCCCGGACGATCACCCGGCCCGCGGACCGTGGCATACCGCCCGGCTCGACGTCGATCGCCTCCTTGTCCCGGACGGTCGCCCAGGCCATGTACAGGAGGTAGGCGACCCCGGCGTACTTCACCACCTGGAACGCCACCGCACTGGCGTTCAGCAGCGCGGCGAGCCCGGTGACGGTGGCCAGGACGTGCGGCACGATCCCGAGCGTGCAGGCGAACGCGGCGACGACGCTCGCGCGACGGCCGCGGGAGAGTCCCGCGGCCAGCGTGTAGACGACCCCGGTACCGGGGGTGGCGACCACGACAAGGGTGGTGAGGAGAAAGGCGAGGCTCATGGGACAAGCCTGGTAAACGCAACGGCCCCCGATACAGGGCCAAAGCACGGCCTGTATCGGGGGCCAATAACAAACGGACCTAGCAGCCGATCAGCCGGCCCGCCAGGTACCCCTCGATCTGGTCCAGAGACACCCGCTCCTGCTTCATCGAGTCCCGCTCGCGGACCGTCACCGCGTTGTCCTCGAGCGTGTCGAAGTCGACCGTCACGCAGTACGGCGTACCGATCTCGTCCTGGCGACGGTAGCGGCGGCCGATCGCACCCGCGTCGTCGAACTCGATGTTCCAGTTCTGGCGCAGCGTCTGGGCCAGGCCCTTGGCCTTCGGGGACAGCTCGGGATTGCGGGAGAGCGGGAGCACCGCGACCTTCACCGGGGCGATGCGGTGGTCGAGACGCAGCACCGTGCGCTTCTCCAGCTTGCCCTTGGCGTTGGGGGCCTCGTCCTCGACGTACGCGTCGAGCAGGAACGCCAGCATCGCGCGGCCGACACCGGCCGCGGGCTCGATGACGTACGGCGTCCAGCGCTCGGCGGCCTCCTGGTCGTAGAAGACGAGGTCCTGGCCGGAGGCCTTGGAGTGCGCGGTGAGGTCGTAGTCGGTGCGGTTGGCCACGCCCTCCAGCTCGCCCCACTCGTTGCCGCCGAACTGGAAGCGGTACTCGATGTCAGCGGTGCGCTTGGAGTAGTGGGAGAGCTTCTCCTTCGGGTGCTCGTACCACCGCATGTTCTCCTCGCGCAGGCCCAGGCCGGTGTACCAGTTCCAGCGCTGCTCCATCCAGTACTCCTGCCACTTCTCGTCCTCGCCCGGCTTGACGAAGAACTCCATCTCCATCTGCTCGAACTCGCGGGTGCGGAAGATGAAGTTGCCGGGCGTGATCTCGTTGCGGAAGGACTTGCCCATCTGCGCGATGCCGAACGGCGGCTTCTTGCGCGAAGCGACCTGCACCTGGGCGAAGTTGGTGAAGATTCCCTGCGCGGTCTCCGGACGCAGGTAGGCGATGGAGCCGGTGTCCTGGGTCGGGCCGAGGTGGGTGGAGAGCAGACCCGAGAACTGCTTGGGCTCGGTGAACTGGCCCTTGTTGCCGCAGTTGGGGCAGTTCACGTCCAGCAGGCCGTTCTCCGGGGCGCGCTTGTGCTTGGCCTCGTAGGCCTCCTCCAGGTGGTCCGCACGGAACCGCTTGTGGCAGGAGGTGCACTCGGTGAGCGGGTCGGAGAAGGTGGCGACGTGACCGGAGGCGACCCAGACCTCGGGGGCAAGGATCACGGACGAGTCGATACCGACCACGTCCTCGCGCGACGTCACCATGTAACGCCACCACTGACGCTTCAGGTTCTCCTTGAGCTCGACACCCAGCGGTCCGTAGTCCCAGGCGGCGCGCTGACCGCCGTAGATCTCGCTACAGGGGAAAACGAAGCCACGGCGCTTGCTCAGGCTGACGATGGTGTCGATCTTGTCGGCGGCCACGGTGCTCTCTTCATTACGGGACGGCAGCGAATGCCTCAGGTTACCGGCGCGGCCACCCCCCGTATCAAATCGGTTCGAGACCCGAGCTTTGTTGACAACGGTTTCCATGTTTGGTGAAAATGACTGTCATGAACGTACGACGTCGCCTCATACCCATGGTCGCTGCCGCCGGGGCCCTCGCCGCCCTCTCCGCCTGCTCCACCGACAGCGCCGCCGCGGGCGGCAACGGCAAGTTCGACGTCGTCGCCTCCTTCTATCCGATGGCCTTCCTCGCCGAGCAGATCGGCGGGGACCATGTGAGCGTCACCAGCCTGACCGAGCCCGGCCAGGAGCCGCACGACCTGGAGATCAGCGCCAAACAGACCGCGCAGCTCCAGGAAGCCGACGCGGTGGTCTACCTCAAGAACCTCCAGCCCTCCGTCGACGACGCGGTCGCCCAGTCCGAGATCAAGACGAAGATCGACGCCTCCTCCCTCACCGAGCTGGAGAAGCACGGCAACGAGGTCGGCGGCCACGCGGCCGAGCACGACGACCACGCGAACGAGGAACTCGAAGGCCTCGACCCCCACATCTGGCTCGACCCGGTGCGCTACGCCCAGGTCGCCGAGGGCGTCGGCAAGGCCATGGAGAAGGCGGACCCGGAGCACGCGGCCGACTACAAGGCCAACACCGCGGCGCTCGTGAAGAAGCTCGACGCCCTCGACAGCGAGTTCAAGACGGGTCTCGCCGACACCGACACCAAGGTCTTCATCACCACCCACGCCGCCTTCGGTTACCTCGCCGAGCGCTACGGCCTCACCGAGGAGGCCATCAACGGCCTCGACCCCGAGTCGGAGCCCAGTGCCAACCGCGTCAAGGACCTTGAGAAGATGGCGAAGGCCGACGGCGTCACCACCGTGTTCTACGAGACGCTCGTCAGCGACAAGACCGCGAAGACCATCGCCTCCGACGCCGGGCTGAAGACGGACGTCCTCGACCCGATCGAGGGCATCACCGCAAAGTCCCGCGGCAAGGACTACTTCTCGGTCCAGGAAGCCAACCTCAAGGCGCTGCGCAGCGCCCTGGGAGCGAAATGACACCACCGGAGAACGGCATGACCGAGTCCGTCATATCCCTGCGCGGCGTCCGCGCCGACCTGGGCTCGCGGCCCGTCCTGCGCGGCATCGACCTCACCGTGAACCGCGGTGAGGTCGTCGCGCTGCTCGGCGCCAACGGCTCCGGCAAGTCCACCGCGATCCGCACACTCATAGGCCAAGTACCCACGTCCGCCGGTGAGATCGAGCTCTTCGGCACCCCGCGCGGCCGCTTCCGGGACTGGGCCCGCGTCGGGTACGTCCCGCAGCGCACCACCGCCGCGGGCGGCGTCCCCGCGACCGTCACCGAGATCGTCTCCTCCGGGCGCCTGTCGCGCGCCCGCTTCGGCATGCTCCGCAAGGCCGACCACGAGGCCGTACGCCGGGCCCTGGAGCTGGTCGGCATGGCGGACCGCGCGAAGGACTCCGTGAACGCTCTCTCCGGCGGCCAGCACCAGCGGGTGCTGATCGCCCGCGCGCTCGCCGCCGAACCCGAGCTGCTGATCATGGACGAGCCGATGGCGGGCGTGGACCTGGCCAGCCAGGAGGTGCTTGCGCGGACACTCGGGGAACAGGTCGCCCAGGGCGCCACGGTCCTGCTCGTCCTGCACGAACTCGGCCCGCTGGAACCCCTGATCGACCGGGCGGTCGTCCTGCGCGACGGCTGTGTGCAGCACGACGGCCCGCCCCCGCGAGCCGTCGGCCAGCATGCTCTCCCCGGCCACGACCACGTCCACCCCCACGACCACGAGCCGATCCGCACGGGACTGCTGAGCTGATGGACTTCCTCGACTACGCCTTCATGCAGCGGGCCCTGCTCGCCGCCGTCCTGGTCGGCATCACCGCCCCCGCCGTCGGCATCTACCTGGTCCAGCGCCGACAGGCCCTCATGGGCGACGGCATCGGCCATGTCGCCATGACCGGCGTCGGCCTCGGCTTCCTGCTCTCCTGGTCACCGGTGTGGATGGCGACCCTCGTCTCCGTCCTCGGCGCGGTCCTCATGGAGCTGATCCGCTGGTACGGCAAGACCCGCGGCGACATCGCCCTCGCGATGCTCTTCTACGGCGGTATGGCCGGCGGCGTGATGTTCATCAACCTCGCACCCGGCGGCTCGAACGCCAATCTCACCTCGTACCTGTTCGGTTCGCTCTCGACGGTCTCGCAGTCCGACGTGACGGCGATCTGTCTGCTGGCCGCGTTCGTGGTGCTCGTCACCCTCGGTCTGCGCCGGCAGCTCTTCGCGGTCAGCCAGGACGAGGAGTTCGCGCGGGTCACGGGCCTGCCGGTGCGAGCGCTCAACCTCCTGACGGCGGTCACGGCGGCCGTGACGGTGACCGTGGCGATGCGCGTGGTGGGACTGCTGCTGGTCAGCGCGCTGATGGTGGTGCCGGTGGCGGCGGCGCAGCAGCTCACCCGGAGCTTCGCGGCCACCTTCGCGATCGCGGTGGCCATCGGCGTGACGGTGACGATCGGCGGCACCATCACCTCGTACTACCAGGACGTGCCGCCCGGCGCGACGATCGTGCTCCTGACCATCGCGGCCTTCGTCCTGCTGACCGCGCTGGCCACCCCGCTGGCCCGCCGCCGCGCCCGCACGGTCGCCGCCCGGCAGCCGGCCGGGGACCCCGCGGAGTGTGCGATTCCGGCCACTCGGGAGGCCGACGGCACGGTCGGCGTCTGACCCGGCACAGGCCAGGCTGGCACAATGGCCCGGCAGGAGCCGAAGCGAGGAGGCATTTCGTGACGACCGCAGGACCGCCCGTGAAGGGCCGTGCCACTCGGCAGCGGGCCGCCGTGGCGGCGGCCCTAGACGAGGTCGACGAGTTCCGCAGCGCACAGGAACTGCACGACATGCTCAAACACAGGGGCGACGCCGTCGGTCTGACCACGGTCTACCGCACGCTCCAGAACCTCGCCGACGCGGGCGAGGTCGACGTCCTGCGCACTTCCGAGGGCGAGTCCGTCTACCGCCGCTGCTCCACCGGCGAGCACCACCACCACCTCGTCTGCCGGCACTGCGGCAAGGCGGTCGAGGTCGAGGGCCCGGCCGTGGAGAAGTGGGCCGACGCGATCGCGGCCGAGCACGGCTACGTCAACGTGGCGCACACCGTGGAGATCTTCGGCACCTGCGCGGAGTGCGCGGCCGCCCAGAGCTGACCGCGCCCGCGGTGGTCCGCGCGGCGGGCTCGCTCACTGGACCAGTTCGATGTGCGGATGGTCCGGGGACTTCGGGCAGACATGGAGTTGCAGGTCGTAGCCGCCGGCGATGTCGAGAAGAGTGAAGTTCGCGGGCGGGGTGCCGATGAGGAGCGGAGTCGGGTTCGTCCGTTCCTCCTCGGGCCTCCAGCTCTCACTGTCGGAGTCCCATTCCGCGCACGCGATGGTGAGGAGCGGGGTCGCCTCGGTGCCGCATTCGGGGCAGGGCCGGGGCATGGGGTCGGTGAGACCCCAGCGGGTCCAGCCGCCGGTCTTCCACCCCGGGGCGTGGCACAGGTTGCCGAAGTAGAACTCCTGCGGGGTCACCCCGGCGGTGCTGTCCCACGCGGATCCGGCTGTCTCCCACCGGCTCACGTCGCCCAGCTCCTCCTGCAGCTCCTTGCTCAGCTCCATGGGGTTGGGGTACTCGGTGACCTGCTCCGGTGCGAGCAGGCAGGGTTCCGGGAGGTACCAGTTCGACTGGATCACGGGCGGCTCGGGCGGGGCGTCGAGGACGTCGGTGACGGAGGCGGAGGAGCGCCAGAAGAGGGCGGTTCGGGGGTGCGCCGCCGACGCGTGGTCGAAGGGGCACCACAGGACCTGGAGGAGATCGGCTTCCGGAGGGCTGCCCGGGAGAGGGACGTCGCGGGCGTAGAGCTGGGCCACGGGCATCATGGCAATCGGGCCGTCGAACCACGGGCGACCCTCCCTGAACCGCTGCGCGGCCTCCAGCTCCTCGGGCGTGACCGTGGGTGCCTGGGGATCGCGGGCCCGCCGCTCGGCCGCTGCCACACCCCTGCGGCGAAAGGCCCTGATGTCGTCCGGAGAGTGCACCACTCTCGTCACGCGACTGTCGTGCGGTCCTTCGCAGTGGGGCCACGGCTCGTCGGCGGGCCACAGGAGCGGCCCGCCGACGGAGCTGTCGTGCACGGTCGGAGACCCGGGCCGGGGATGCAACCGGGTCGCCGTGCGCGCCAGCGGGGCCAGTTGAGGAAAGAGCGCGGTCACGTCGAGCGGCCGCGGCGGGGTGGTGAAACTCATGCTGGCTCCCGATGGCGCGAACTGACTTGATCAGTTACCGAGGTTGAGCAACCCGGTGTTCTCCTGGGTGTTGGGGACATAGACGTTGGGGAACAGCTCCTCGGTCGTCCCGTCCGCCCGTTCGATATTAGCGTTCATCGTGACTCCCACCGGGATCGTGCTGGTCTCGTCCTTGTAGACGGGTGTCACCTGGTAGAAGAGCGCGTCGTCCACTCCGAAGAAGGCGACGTCGCCCTTGATCAGGTCCTGCGCCATGGCCTCGTAGGTTCGCATGCTGGGCGTGCCGGTGTTCATCCCGACCTGCCAGCAGGGGACGAGATTGGCCTGTATACCCCTTCCGCCGGTGACGTTCGGGATCAGGTGACACCGAGCCAGCCCGGAAGTGGACGAGTTGGCCTGTCTGAACAGCATCGCGTCCTGCCAGCCCGGGATGTCTCCCTGTGCGGCGGTGCCCTTGTTGGTGTTCCTCCCCAGGCATGCCGTTGCCTGGGTCGGCCGCGCTCCGGCCGCGCCGAGCGGGGTGGTCGTCTTGTTGACGTGGAGGACCGGTTCGGTGGTGTTCAGGTTCCACCCGTCGCCGTTCGGAAGCGAACCGGACGGCGTGGTGTCCAGGCAGCTGCCGTGCGGGCCGGTGTCCGGCGTAGTGAACGTCACCTCGAACTGGTCGGCGTCGATCACCCGCTGGTCCGCGAAGCCCTCGGTGAGCTGAGCGTCGGCGAACTGCTTGTCGGCGGCCGGGACATGGGCACGCACACAGGGCCGGGTCCGGTCCAGATCCCGGCTGTCGCCCAGGATGTACGTGTCCCATTCGCCGTTGCCGAGGTTGGGGATCACCTCGACGCACTGGGCGCCGGCGGTTCCCCCTTCCTTCGCCTCGGCGAACGGGAACTCACCGCAGGTGTCGGTGTCGACGAGATCCGTCTGCGCCGCGAAGCCTCCGCAGGTGCTGGCCGTGCGGTCGGCCACGCCGCTCGTCGACCGGGTCAGCGGCTTGCCCTTGCCCCAGGCGTCGTTGAGGTTCTTCTGCGCCCACTCATAGGCGGCCACGGCGCCGCCGGGGTCGGAGCCCTGCGCGCTCATCGGCACGACGGGCATGACCGAGGGGACGGCACAGCCCGCCGACGAGGTGCCCCCGACCGCGTCGTCGCAGCGGATCTTGCGGGGGTTGTCCCACGAGGCGTTCGGGTCGACGGCCGTGGCGCCCGGGGAGGTCACGTACAGCTTGTACGAGGTGGTGAACTCCGCCTTGGCGCCCGAGGCCTGCGACGAGGAGTAGGCGACGGTGCCGCTGAGCGACTGACCCAGGGTCAGGTCACCGCCGTACCAGGGCGCGGTCTTCGTCGTCGTGCAGCCGGTTCCGCAGGAGGCGCGGAACTTGGCGTTGAGGGCGGTGACGGTGCCGCTCGCGGCGGTCATCGTCACCGTGACCTGCTCGCTCCACGTCGTGCCGCTCTTGGGCAGGGTCGCGCTGGTCGAGATCGACAGGGTGCCGCGTCCGAGCTCCTTGCCGTTGCTGTCCCGCAGGATGTAGACGACGTTCACCCCGGTCACGCAGTACCCGAAGCGCTCGTAGGAGTAGGTGCCGGGGGTGGTGATGTCGCAGCTGCCGGCGGCCGCGACCGCGGCGAGGGTCTGCTGTTGTGTCGCGGTGCTCTTGGCCTTGGCCGGGGCGGGGCTCGTGCTCACACATGCCTCGGCGGCGCCTGCCCGGCGTTCCTTCGAGCGTGCCCGCGTGGGCTGACAGTGCTCCCCGGAGTCCGCCGGGAAAGCGCTGGTGGTGGTGAGGGGTTCGGCCGCCGGCGCATCCGCCGAATCGGTCCCGCTCACTTGTTGCGTCGCCGCTTCCGCATCCTGCTGCGCATAGCTCACGCCGGGCGTGGTGAGTCCGAGAGTCACCGCGGTCAGCAGGGTCAGCAGGGTCGACCGGGCTCGTCTTCGACCGGGCCGCCGTTCAGGTCGTATCGCATGCATGAGCGTCATACCTCTTTCTTGGCAGGGGGAACGGCGCGGTGCGCCGGGGCGGCGTCAGGTTCCGGCCCTGGCCGAAGTCGCCGACGTGCTGCGCCGATTGATCCGCCGGGAGGAAGGCGGCGTGGCGGTTCTCCTGCTGCCTGTCCGGATGCCGTGCGCCGCGGTGGGTTCGTCGGAGCCCGGCGCAGGAAGAGCCCCCTGGGAACCGGTGGTCGCCGGCCCCCAGGGGGCTCGTGGGTCACCGCGCCGCGTACCCGAAGTCCGTTCCGGCGGCGGGGAGGCCGCCGGTGCCGGGCTGGTACGTGGTCACCGGGGCGACCGTGCCGCCGGCGGTGACGTTGGACAGGGGCAGGGCGTACAGGGTGCCGTACGTGGACGGGCCGTAGGGCAGACCGACGTACAGGTTGGTGCCGGTGTAGTGGAGGCTGCTGCCGAGCTTCTGGTTCGCGCCCGGGGTGCCGGGGATGCCGTCGCCGTCGCCGACCTCCAGCCAGCGGTCGTTCGCGCCCGGGGTGCCCAGGAGCGAGAAGGTCTCCACGGCGCCCGCACTCGCGGTCGTGCCGATGGCCTCGTCCGGGATGCCGACGGCGAGCTTCATCGTCGCCGTACTGCTCACCGCGCGCGGTGCCGTGTTGATCGCGGCCAGGGTCTGGCCGAAGTGGTCGCCGGCCTCCGCGGTGCCGGAGACGTCGTCGTCGCCGGTGCCCGAGTCGTAGCCGCCGAGCTGGCTGAACGTGCCGGCCGCGGTGATCCGGAAGGTCAGCACCAGGCCCGCTTCGGCCTTGTCCACACCGTCGACGCTCAGGGCCTCGCCGGGCGCGCCGACCGCGAGGATCGACTCGGTGGCGGACGTGGCTCCCGAGGGGCGGTAGGGCACCAGGGCCAGGGACTGGCCGAAGAGGTCACCGGCCTCGGCGCCGCCGGAGACGGTGTCGAGGTCCTGGTCCAGGCCGAACAGCGGGGTGGGACGGTTCTCCGAGTTCAGCGTGTGGGAGAAGACGGCCAGGTTGCCCGCGTTCGCATCCGAGCCGATGGCGTCACCGGGTGCGCCGATCGCGATGTTGTTCGCGTCGGCGGCGACGCTGGTGCCGAAGCCGTCGTTCGCCTCGGCCGCGCCGGAGACGCCGGTGGCCTCCTGGTTGATCGCGATGTTGGTGGTGCCGTGCAGATAGATGGCGCTGCCGGCCTTGGCGATCGAGCCGAGGGCCTCGCCGGGCACGCCCATCACCACGAACGGCTCACCTGACGCGGTCGTGCCCGCCGCGAGGGCGTGGCCCAGACGGTCGCCGGTCTCACTGACGGAGGCGGCCAACGAACCGGTGCCCGCGCCCTGTTCGAGGTGGGTGTCCTTGGCGGCGCCGGTGCCGAGACCGCCGCTCGCGCCGTGCAGGATGTCGACCATGCCCGCGTCGGCGACCGTGCCTATGTCCTCGGCCGGGGTGCCGACCACGAGGTCGGTGCAGCCGTCCTCGTCATAGTCGACGGTGCCGATGGCCTCGCCGAATCCGTCCCCGGCCTCGGCGGCGCCGGAGACCCAGTCGAGGTCCTGGTCGATCTGGGCGGTGCCCTTGCCGCCGCCGTAGACGATCCGGACCAGGCCGGCCTTGGCGTCGCCGCCGACGGAGGCCTGGGGGTCGGAGACGGCGATGTCCCCGACGCCGTCGCAGTTGAAGTCGGTGGCGCGGACGGCTCCGGTGGTGGAGCTCACCCAGGAGGCGAGGTCGTCCACGCGCGTCACTACGCCGCCGGTGCTGGTCACCGCCGCATCGATGCCATAGCAGCCGCCCTGGTACGACTGGCTGGCGAGAGCGGCCAGTTGGGCGGTGGAGCCGGCGCGGACCAGGGGGCCGCCGGTGTCTCCCATGCACGCGGCGATGCCGCTGGTGCCGGTGACCGAGGCGGTCGTGGCGGCGGGGGTGTCCACGGTGAAGGTGCCGGTGTGCAGGCTGAGCGGGGACCACTCGGTGGCGGTGCGGCCGTAGCCGGCCAGGGTGAGGGTCTCGCCCGCGGTGGGTGCGGCGGTGGCCAGGGCGATCGGACTGACGCCGGTGACCGGGCGGTTCAGGCGGGCCAGAACAATGTCGCGGTCCGTGCGCGGGACCAGCTGCACGATCTCGCGGGCGGCGCCGGAGGTGCCGGTCAGATCGGAGCGGCCGATGACCGCGGTGGTCTGCACGGCAGGCTTGCCCGCGGGCACGCTCAGGCTGGTGGCCGGGTCGGCGGCGAAGCAACTGGCGGCCGTGAGCAGCCATTCGCGGTCGACCAGGACACCGGAGCAGCCGCGGTCGTGGTCGCCGACGGTGATCTGCGCGGTGTAGGCGTAGGTGGTGTCGGCGGCGGAGACGGCGGGGCCGGTCACGGCAGCGGCGGGCACAGCGGTCAGCACCACGGCACCCGCGCACAGGGCCGCGGCCGGCGCGAGGCGGCGCAAGGGGCCGCTGTGTGGGGTCACTTGGTGCTCCGGATCTCCAGGAGCGTGAACTCACGGGCCTGTTCGTCCGTGCTCTCGCCCACCGGGGTCCAGGCGTTCTTGGCGATGTCGTACGACTGCTCCTCGGTACCCACCGTCATGTCGACCTCGGTGGTGTAGTCGTTGCCGCGGATCAGGTAGACCGACGGCAGCTCCAGCGTCAGCCAGCCCGAGGTGCCCTTCACGTCGAAGCAGACCTTGCTCTTGTCCCGCGCCTGGACCTCCAGTTGGCCCGTGCCGGTCACGCAGTCGGC
>NZ_JBJDQL010000029.1:0-41955 GCF_044903305.1 Streptomyces sp. NPDC019531
GCCGCCTTCCTCGGCGCGGCCCGCCCGCCGCACCTGACGGGGGAGCAGCCACCACAGGCCCGGACACACCAGGAGGATCGCCGACCCCGTGGCAACTCCGCCGGCCCGGCCCGTCGTCACGTCCACCACGAGCCGCGTTCACCGGGTCGGTGCTGGTAACCACCTGGGCCCGTGTCACGCGTCCCGGGAGGCCCGAGGGGGCGGCGGGAAGTCAGGTCGCCGCCGTCCCCTCGGGGGCGTCACTTGACCCGGCCGTACCAGACGCTCCTCGTCCAGATCTTCTGCAGTCGCACCACGTCCCCGGTCTTCGGGGCGTGCCAGATCTTTCCCTTCCCGGCGTAGATACCGACGTGGTAGACGTACGAACCCGAGTGGAAGAACACCAGGTCACCGGCCTTGCGGCTGCCCGCGGAGATATGGCGGGTCTTGTTGTACTGCTGGGCCGCCGTGCGCGGGAGCTTCTTGCCCGCCTTCTTGAACGAGTACAGCGTGAGGCCTGAGCAGTCGAAGCGGTGCGGCCCCGTGGCGCCGTACCGGTACGGCGAGCCCTTCTTGGAGGCCGCGACCTTGAGTGCCTTCGTCGCCGGCGTCGCGGCCGCGGCGTCGGAGGCGACACCCGGGATCACGACGGAGCCGCCCACTGCGGCCAGGGTGAGTGCCGAGGCCGTACCGGCCCGGACCATCAGCGACGGGACACGATTGAGCGCAGACATGCGCAACCCTTCGTCAGCCGCCTGTGAAGGATGACCTGTCGGATTCGGGCTGGCGAAGTTGCCCGGCCGCTGACGCGGCTTCACCCCAAGGGCTGCTCGGCCCGGTCATGGCGTGACCGTCCCGGCGACCCGTCGTGCTTGGGTCCTCCACTCCTGCCGATCCACATCTGTCGACCGGTCATCCGGGCGGCGGCAGGACTCAGCGTCCGCCCGGACCGCCCCGCCGCTGCGGCGGGGGCTTGTCGTCAGACACGGATCTTGACGCAAAGAAGTCCAAAAAACCCAATGGAACCGGGGATTTGTGGTGTTACTCACCACTCACCCGTTCGGGTGGACACCTGACTGTTCGAAGGGCCGTCCGGGGTCCAAGGAGCCCCGGACCAGCACAGGAACCACTCATTCCGCTCCGGTCCCACTCGCGTTGCGCAACCCCAACGGTCGTGAAACAGGAGCCGCCTCTCCCCCAATAGGGGGTACGCCGTTTGGTCCGTTTCGACTCCGTTCCGGACGTCACGTCAACTGTCGGGGCTCCGCGGCACGGTGACCCTGGCCGTGCGCCGCTCGCCGTCCAGGACCCTCAGGGCCCGTGCCAGCGTGTCGCCGTGCACTTCGTGCTCGCCCCGACGATGCATCAGCACCAGCGCGTCCCGTAGCTCGGCCGCCCTGCTCACCAGCGCCTGCGCCGCGCGCAGTCCGCCGTAGGTGTCGCCGTATCGGGCGGGGTTGATCCGGCCCAGCAGGTCGACCACGTCGAGATAACGGTCGATCAGCTCGCCCTCGGCCCGCGTGAGCGCGGGCAGTGGTGGAAGGTCCGGGACCATCTACGGCTCACCTCGCGCCCGTGGTGCGGGACGACTTGCGGCTCGGGACGATCGCGTCCGCGAGGCCGTAGTCCAGCGCGCCCTGTGCGTCAAGGATCTTGTCCCGCTCGATGTCCTCGCCCACCTGCTCGGGGCTGCGCCCGGTGTGCCGGACGAGCAACTCCTCCAACCGGGACCGGACCCGGATCAGTTCGTCGGCCTGGATCGCCAGATCGCTGGCCTGTCCCTGGACCGGCTCGCTCAGCGCGGGCTGGTGGATCACCACCCGGGCGCCCGGCAGTACCGAGCGCTTGCCCGGGGCGCCCGCCGCCAGCAGCACCGCCGCGGAGGAGCCGGCCTGCCCGAGGCACGTCGTCTCCACATCGCAACTGACGTACTGCATCGTGTCGTAGATCGCCGACATCGCGCTGAACGAGCCGCCGGGGGAGTTGATGTACAGCGAGATGTCCCGGTCCGGGTCCTGGTACTCCAGGTACATGAACTGCGCCATCAGATCGTTCGCCGAGGTGTCGTCGATCTGCGTGCCCAGGAAGACGATCCGCTCCTCCAGCAGCTTCGAGTACGGATCCATCGTCTTCTGCCCGAAGCTCGTGCGCTCATGGAACTCGGGCAGGACGTAACGGGCGGTCGGTCGGGTCATGGCATACCCCTCACTCGCGGCGCGGCTGTCTGTAAAAAATGTACAGGACGTACGTGACGTTATGGTGGGGAGCAGGTTCTGGTGATGCACTAAAAGTCCCAGGTCAGAGGCCGTTTTAGCTGTTCGCTGAGGGCTGACATCTCACAAATTTCTCTACGAACCTTCGTTTGGATCACCGGGCGGCAGACGAAGATGCCTGCGATGTGACGTCCGGCCGGGTAGATGGTTGCTGCCTTCTCGTAGCGGGTGGCGATGCATCGCCCCTGCTCGATGACCGGGTCCACGAGGGTCTGCATGGCCGAAGTTGGACGCTCATGCGCTCGTGGCTATTGGCTATGTCGTGTGTGGCCTCAGGGCATAGATGACATGCGCTGCTCGGCCTTGTCGCAGCGCCGGGGCAGATCGTCTGGATGCGCCTCGCCCGGGGAAAGGTGGCCTGGGTGCAGGTTGGCCCTCCTCGTCGGCGTGGCCGCGGCACTGGGTACCGTCTTCGCGCTCAACTTCACGATCGGTCACCTGCGGGCCGCGCGCGAGCAGGTCAAGCGGCTGGCCGTGCACCAGAAACGGGAACGGGTGAACTGTCCGCGACCGGCACCGACGGCTCCGGCGCGTCGGCCACAACCGGCTCGCCAATCATCGGCCTGGCCGGAGCCCGGTTGCCCATCGACCGAGCGACCGGCCAACCGCTACCAGTGAAAGTCCGGGCGGGGGCGGTGTGGCAACTCAACGACAACGGGCGCATGGACGTCCTGGACACGTTGGCTCAACTGGCTGAACTGCGCGCCCGCGTCGACCACATCCTCGACCGGATCGCAGCAAACAGCCGCCTCGCTGCGGCTGCCCTCGGCACCCTCGACCCGACCGCCCTGTCGTCCGGCTGTACACGCGCCTGGCTCATCCTCACCACGCAGCCGCACCCCGGTGGCGAGCCGAATCTGCGTCCCGCTCGGCACCGGCAGGAGTGCCACCGCTGGTGTCCATCTTGGGCGATTTAATAGTCATCGGATATCTTGCCCTACTTCCTCTTGACAACCGCGCGCCGCATCACCTCAATGGAAATATCTAGACAACTAGATAGATTCCTGTCATATGGGGCGAAGCGAAGGTAATGGTCATGTCTGGGTCGATCACCGGTGGCGAGCTGGTCGTGAGGATGCTGGAGTCCTTGGGCATCCGGAAGGTCTTCGGAGTGCCCGGGGGTCAGACACTCGCCATCACGGACGCAATCCTGGCCTCGTCGGCGATTGATTTCATCACCGCACGCCATGAGAACGCCGCAGCTGTCATGGCGGACGCCTACGGCCGGCTGACCGGGACTCCCGGGGTCTGCCTGGCGACCACTGGCCCCGGTGCGACCAACCTGCTCACCGGGATCGGTGGCGCGGTCCGTGACTCAAGCCCGGTACTTGTCCTGACCTGCAACAACGCCGGTGAGAACATCCACCGGGACGACGCGCAGAACGCTGACCACGTCGAGCTCTTCCGCCCTCTGACCAAGTACAGCCGCCTGGTGGCACACGCCGGGGCACTGCGTCAGGCCGTGGAGGAGGCCTATCTGAATGCCATGTCCGGCAACCCCGGACCGGCCCACCTCGACTTCGCCCGGGACACGATCGAGGGGCCCGTGGCCGACGCTGACGCAGCCGTGCCCGAAGACGAGCACCCGATGTGCCGGTGGGTCGTCCAGCGCCCACGTGCCGACGTCCACGCGCTGACCGATGTCGCCACACGGCTCGCGCAGGCCGAGCGCCCGGTGCTGTGGCTCGGCAACGGCTGCAACCGTTCCGGTGCGGGCGAGGCCGCCCTCGCACTGGCCGAGTCACTGCGGATACCGGTACTCACGACGTTCAACGGCATCGGCAGCGTACCCACCACACACCCCCTCGTCTTCGGCGCGCTGAGCCGGATGGGCACACGGCTGTCCAGCCGTGTCATGGCCGACGCCGACCTGGTTCTCGCGGTGGGCAACAGCCTCAACGCCGTCTCGACCTCCCGGTGGCACATGGAGCTGCCGAATGTGATCCAGATCGACGTCGACCCCGCCATGCTGGGCCGCAACTACGGCCTCCGGACGACCGGGGTCGTCGCGGACGCCCGGGCCACGCTGGAGGAACTTGTCAGTCTGCTGGCCGACCGCGCCGGCGCGCTGTCCGCGACCCGGTCCCCCTGGATAGCCGAGCTGCAGCGGGCCGAGGAACTGTGGTGGCAGGAACCGGCCGCCGTCGAGGCGACCGCGGGAGGGGACGGCCTGTCGCCCGCGGAGGTCGTGCGGCGGCTGCGCACGGCCGCGCCCGACGAGACACTGCTCATCCCGGACGCCGGGAATCCCGGGGTGTGGTCGTACCTGTGGCAGATCCGGCAGCCGGGCAGCTACATCAAGCCGGTGGGCTTCGGGAACATGGGCTTCGCCGTTCCCGCCGCCGTCGCGGCCGTCGTGGCCGATCCCGGACGCCCCGTACTGGCCCTGGTCGGGGACGGTTCGCTCGGCATGAGTCTGGCCGAGTTGGAGACGCTGGTGCGGGTCGGCGGCCGGGTCGCGGTTGTCGTGCTCAACGACGCCGGTTACGGCAACATCCGCCAGGAACAGATCGTCCACTACGGCAACCGGACCATCGGCGTGGACTTCGGGCCGTCGGACTACGCCTGGGTCGCCCGCGGTCTGGGCCTGCCGGCCGAGCGGACCACCGGCCTGGAAGAGCTCGCCAAGCGGGTCGGGGAAACCCTGGAAGGTCGGTCTCCCGCCCTCTTCGACGTCCCCATCGACCAGAGCGTCAACGCCTGGACGTATCCCGCCTTCCGACCCTACGAGCCGGAGGAGGGCTGATCATGACCGACAGCACCACCCGCGACACCGTCGTCCCCGGGGCGCTGAACGGAATCAGGGTGCTGGACCTGTCGCGGTTCATCGCCGGGCCTCTGTGCTGCCAACTCCTCGGCGACATGGGCGCCGAGGTCATCAAGATCGAGCGGCCCAGCGGGGAGGACGCCCGAAAGCACGCGCCGTTCCACCGGCAGCACAGCATCTACACGATGGTCTACAACCGCAACAAGTTCGGGGCCACGCTGGACACCCGGCGACCCGAAGCGATGGCGCTGCTGGAGGACCTCGTACGGCGCAGCGACATCGTGGTGGAGAACTACCGTCCCGGGACCCTGGAGGCGATGGGCCTGCCCTACCGGCGGCAGGAGGAGCTGCGCCCCGGGGTCATCCTGGTGTCCATCTCCGGCTTCGGGCAGACCGGACCGCTCGCGCGCCGCGCCCTCTTCGATGCCATCGCGCAGGCCACGTCCGGGTTGATGAGCCTGACCGGTCCGCCGGACGGTGAGCCCACCCTGACGGGCACGTACATCGCCGACTACATCGCAGGATTCCACGGCGCGATGGGCGCGATGCTCGCCCTGCTGCACCGGGACCGCACCGGGCAGGGACAGCACGTCGACGTGGCGTCCCTGGACGCGCTGTTCGCCTCCCTGGGAACCCGGCCCAGCGCCTACGCCATGCTGGGTGAGCGCCCCCGGCGCAACGGATCCCGCGACCTGCTCACCGGACCTGCCAACGTCTTCCCGGCCGCCGACGGCTACGTCTACATCCACGCCGGGACCGACCCCCTCTTCCCGAGGCTGTGCCGGGCGATCGGACGTCAGGACCTGGCCGAGAACGAGCGGTTCTCCTCGGTTCCGGGCCGCATGGCGAACATCGAGGAACTCGAGGAAGCCGTCGCCGCCTGGACCAAGAGCCGCCCCTGCGACGAGATCGCGCAGGTCCTCGGGGAGGCCGGCATCCCGTTCGGGAAGGTCAGCGAGATCCCCGAAGTCGTCGAATCGGAGCAGATCAAGGCGCGGGAGATGATGCTCGACGTCGACCACCCCGCACTGGGCACTCTCCGTCTGCCCGGCATCCCGATCAAGATGAACGTCTCTCCCGGGTCGGTGCGCAAGGCACCGCCCCTGGTGGGCGAGGACAACGACCGCGTCTACGGGCAGCTGCTGGGACGGTCCGAAGAGGAGATCGCCCGCCTGAAGTCCCTGGGGGTGATCTGAGTGACCACGCCGACGCACCGCCCCACCGGCCTGCGCGTCAGCCCCTCCGCTCTGCCCCTCGCAGGGGAGGGCCGCGTGTTCGACCTCTCCTCCGGGTGGTGGCCGGGGATGCCGCTGGCGCCCGGTCACCCGCCCTTCCAGGTCCTCACCTTCAGAACACCCGCAGGGGAACGCGCCCAGGGTGCCCAGGGGGACCTGGAGTGGCTTGGGGACAACGCCTCCCGGTTCGGCTTCATCTCCGAGATCCTCTCGTTCTGCGCGCACTCGGGCACCCACATCGATGCCCTGGCGCACATCACGTCGGGGGAGAACGACGAATGGTACGGCGGCTACTCCGCGCGCGAGTACCTCGGCGACCACGGTCCCCTCACCTACGACGCATCGACGCTGCCACCGCTGTTGTGCAGGGCGGTCCTCGTGGACGCCCCCGGCGCGCTGGGGCAGGAAACCCTGCAGCCCCACCAGCACGTGGACGAGGATCTGATCTCCCTGGCGCTGACACGGCAGGACGTGCGGCTCAGGGAGGGCGACGTGGTGCTGCTGCGAACCGGAACCATGAAGCACTGGCCGGACACCCAGGCCATGACCGCGGTCGAGGGGGCCGGGCTCGACCTGGACGGTGCCCGGATGCTCGCCCAGCACCAGCCGGCCGCTGTCGGCAGTGACACCGCGGCCGTCGAGGTCGCCCCCTCCGGTGTCGAGGGCGAACCCCAGCCAGTGCACCGACTCCTGATCCGCGACCTCGGTGTCCCGCTCATGGAATGGGTCTATCTCGAGGAGCTCGCCGCCGCGGCGGTCCACGAGTTCCTGCTGCTGTGCCTGCCTCTCCCCATCACCGGCGCGACCGGCTCGCCCGTGCGGCCCGTCGCGATCGCCTGATCCACCATCCGTTCGTCGCAGGAGACGCACCATCATGAACACCACATACGGACGACGCATTCGCCACTCCGTCCTCGCTGTTCCGGTCGCAGCGGTCCTCGCCGCGGGCAGCGCCTGCGCAGGGATCGGCTCCTCCGCACAGAACACCTCCGGTGCCGGTGCCGACGCCCAGAACGCCGCCGCGATAGCCGGTCCGCGCTCCGATCAGTGGGACGACCTTCACCGTGCGGCGACCACCGAATCGCCCGCCCAATACCAGGGCCCGACCCAGCCGGTCACCGCGCCCAAGGACCTGAAGGTCGCCGTCATCACCTGCTTGAGCATCCTCAGCGGCTGCGTATCACCGGCCACGGGTGCCGAGCAGGCGGCGAAGAAGCTCGGCTGGCAGGTCAGGGTCTTCGACGGCGGCGGTACGCCCGACAAGCAGAACGCCCAGATGCTCAATGCTCTTTCGTGGGGCGCCAAAATCATCCTCAACATCGCCATCGACCCGAACGCGGTCCAGGACGGGCTGAGGGCGGCGAAGCGGGCCGGCGTGCCGGTGGGCGCCGGATCCAACGGTCTTGATTCCCCCAACCCTCGCATCACGCCAACGGGGAGCAATCTCGGTTACGCCTTCGACGTCGGCCCCGACTACGCCGCTCTCGGGAAGAAGGCCGCGCAGTGGGTGCAAGCCGACTCCGAGGGCAAGGCCAACATCGTCGTCTACTCCGACAAGGAGTTTCCGTCCGTGCTGGCCCTGCAGAAGGGGCTGCTGGACGAGCTGAAGAAGTGCAAGGACTGTACGGTGCAGCCGCTGCGCTACTTCACGGGCAACCAGGTGGCCCAGGTGCTGCCGCAGTCGGTCGTCAGCTACCTGCGGTCCAACCCTGACGTCGACTACGTGTTCATCCCCTACGACCCGGCGGCAGCAGCGGTCGTGCCGGCGATCGCCCAGGCCGGTCTGGGCGACCGGGTCCGCCTGATCAGTGTGCTCGGCAGCCAGGAGAACCTGAACTTCGTGCGCGAGTCGCGGGTCCAGGTCGCTGACGCCGCCTACGACAACCGGTACATGGGTTACGCGATGCTCGACCAGACGTCGCGGCTGCTCACCAAGAAGCCATTGGCCGAGCCACACGGCGAGAACCTGCCCTTCGTCGTGCTGGACAAGGACAACGTGCCCGAGTCCGGCTCCGACTGGCACGCCTCCTTCGACTACCCGAGCACGTTCGACGGACTGTGGAAGTGAGGCCCGATGACTGCCGCGCTGCATGGCGTCACCAAGCGGTTCGGGACGTTCGCGGCTCTGAGCGAAGTCTCCCTGACCGTTGAGGACGGTGAGATCCACGCGCTGCTGGGCGCCAACGGCAGCGGCAAGTCCACCCTGGTCCGCGTGATGTCGGGAGTGTACGTACCCGACGCCGGGCGGATCCTTGTCGACGATCGGGACGTCACCGGCGGATGGAGCCCGGCCGCCGCCGCAGTGGCCGGGGTGCGGGTCGTACACCAGGAAGCCCCGCTGGTGGACCGGCTGTCGATCGCCGAGAACGTGGCCTTGTTCGCCGGCTACCCGCGTGGCATGTTCGGCCGGATCGCATGGCGCCGACTCCGCTCGGACACCCAGCGGCTGCTCGACGATCTGTCGATCGAGCGGCGCGGCAGGGAACTGGCCGGACGCCTCACCGGTGCCGAGCGGGCCATGCTCACCGTGGAGCTCGCCGTGCGCACCGCCGGCGAGAACCTGCGGCTGCTGGTCCTCGACGAGGCCACCGCGGCCCTGCCCGAGGCCGAGGCCGAGCCCTTCCTCCACCACGTGCGGGGCATCGCCGACCGCGGCCTGCCGGTCCTGGCCGTCACCCACCGGCTGGCCGAACTCGCCTACGCGGACCGGGTCAGTGTCCTCGACGCCGGCCGAGTGATGATCGAGGGCCCCGCCGCCAAGGTGGAGCGCTCCGAGATCATACGGGTCATGCGGGGCACCGCCCCCGCAGCACGCTCGGCCCGCGAAACGCGCGCCGGGACGGGGGCCCACGCCGCCCAGGACGGGGCGGGGATCACCGCCCTGTGGAGGCGCGAGGCCGGCGGCCGTGACGGCGTCCCCCTGCCGCAGCCGAAGACCGGCCCGGTGATGCACGTGCGGGACCTGCACGGGCACGATGTCGACGGACTCGACCTCAGCATCGCTCCGGGCGAGATCGTAGGCGTCATCGGAGTGCGCGGCAGCGGCCTGGAGGAGCTGCCGCGACTGCTCACCGGTGCCGAACAGCGCCGCGGCGGCACCATCCAGGTTGCCGGACACCGGTTGCCCGACACCCTGCCGCCCAGGGTGGCGATCCGCCACGGCCTGGTGTTCCTGCCCGCGGACCGGCTCCGCGAAGGCGGCATCCATACTCTGCCGGTCAGCGACAACGTGATCCTCCCCGAGGCACGCAAATTCTGGCACCGGCGGGCGGAGATGCGCACGGCGATCCGGCACGTCGTCTCCTACCTCGACGTGCGGCCCACCGATCCGGCAACCGTCTACGGCCGACTGTCCGGTGGCAACCAGCAGAAGGTCATCCTGGGCCGGCTGCTGCGCATGCGGCCACGCGTCCTGATCCTGGCCGACCCCACCTACGGCGTCGACCCCGCCGCTCGCGAGGTGATGTTCGACGCCATCCGCGACGCAGGAGCGAGCGGTATCGCCGTCCTGATGACCTCTACCGAACCTGAGCAGATGGCGGGCCTGTGCGACCGGGTCCTGGTGCTGCACGACGGGCGCGTCGCCGAGGAGATCTCCGGACCCACCATGACCGCCGAGAACCTCATGACGAAGGCCATGTGATGACCGACAAGACCATCCGGCACATCGACGCCCCGGCATCAGACCGCAGCACGCGCGACCGCCTCACTCCCGGCCGACTGCTCTCCTGGGTGAGCGGCTACGAGACGCTCGTCCTCCTCGCCCTGCTCATGGTGGCCTTCACCCTTTCCTCCGACCGGTTCCTGACGGCCGACAATCTGCAGAACGTGGCCCTGGTGCAGGCCGTCACGGCGACCATGACCCTCGCCGTGCTGATGCCGCTGATCATCGGCGAGTTCGACCTGTCCGTCGGGTATCTCATCGGGTTCCTGGTGATGCTCGAAGCCGTCGTGGCCCAGCACACCAGCAATCCGGTGCTCATCATCGCCGCGGGTCCGGTCGTCGGCCTGCTCGTCGGCCTCGTCAACGGCGTACTGACGGTCTACTTCAAGATCAGCTCGTTCATCGCCACCCTCGGCGTCGGCATCCTGCTCAGCGGTGGGACCCAGGGCATCAGCAACGGCAAGGTCATCTTCGAGAACATCCCGTCCTCCGTGACGACCCTGGCGTCCGAGGACTTCCTGGGCCTGTCGCTGGCGGTGTGGCTGACTCTGCTGCTCGCCGTGATCCTCTTCTACGTACTGGAGCACACCCCGCACGGCCGCTTCTGGTACGCCATCGGCGGCTCCGAGCGCGTGGCCTACCTAGCCGGTGTCCGGACCAACCGGATGCGGATGACCGCCTTCGCCGCCGCGGGGCTGATCGTGGGAGTCGCCGCCAACTTCGCCCTCGCCCAAGCCGGTTCGGCCAACCCCGGCTACGGTCCGGAGCTGCTGCTGCCCGCCTATGCCGCGGCGTTCCTCGGGGTGGCAACCTACCGGCCCGGCTACTACAACGTCCTGGGCGCCCTGGTCGCGATCATCCTGCTGGCCATCGGTTTCAACGGACTGAGCCTGCTGGGAGTGCCGTTCTGGGTGCAACCCATCTTCAACGGAAGCGTACTGATCATCGCCGTCCTCGTCGCGCGGCAGGAGACCCGCCAGGTGCGGACCGGATGACCCGCACCCGACCGCCCGGGGACCGGACCACTCCCCCCGGCCCCCGGCACGAACACCACTCGACATCCTGCGATTTCGCCAAGGAGGACGGGATGCGGACACAGACGGCAGAGCACGATCCCACGACCCCCCAGGCACTGGGCGAGGCGCTCGCCGGTGCCCGCCTGGTGGACCTCAGCCGGACCCTGGAAGAGGGCATGCCCACCTACCCCACCCACGCCAAGTACTTCCAGAACCGGTGGCTGTCGATGGGCGACGTCGCCCGCATGAACCAGCTCGTGCTCGGCGAGCACACCGGCACCCATGTCGACAGCCCCTGCCACTTCCCGATCCAGGGCCCGCACGCCGACGTAAGCGTGGAGAAGCTTTCGCTGACCGCGCTCACCGGCCGCTGCGCGACCGTCACCCTGGACCCGCCGCCAGGGCCCGACGCGATGGTCGGCCCACAGCCCCTGCGTGACTGGGAGGAACGCCACGGGCCGCTGCGGGCCGGGGACATCGTGCTGCTGGACTTCCAGTGGGCCCGCACCCGCTGGGCCCTGCACGAGAGGGGCTTCGCCCACCTGGAGAACTGGCCGGGCATCGCGCGGGAGACGGCCGAGCTGCTGCGCGGGCGGTCCGTGCGGGCCGTGGGGACCGACTGCGTCAGCCTCGACAGCGGCGACGGCGGACGCGGCGAACTGCCGGCGCACTACGTGCTGCTGTCCGCCGGTGTGCTCATCATCGAGAACCTGGCCAACCTCGACCGGCTGCCCCCGCTGTCCTTCTTCCTGGCGTTCCCGCTCCGTATCGCGCACGGCACCGGCTCCCCGCTGCGCGCGGTGGCCGTCGTGGACGGAGCAGAGCGATGACCACGCACCGCACGGCGGTCCGCGGCCGCAACCTCACCGACCCGTCCCGCGCCATCCATGACAAGGACCTCGAGGCGGGTCTGAAACCGCCGGTGTTCGACGAGATCGTCATCCCCGAGGAGTTCGGCCCGATCGACCTGGTGGTGGACGACTTGAAGGTCAAGCGCTTCGCGTTCACGCAGGACGACCACGGCGACTGGTACCTGCGCACAGGCCCGGACGGCCCGCGCATCGGTCACGCCGGGCTGCTCGCCAACGACCTGCTCCAGTTGTTCACCCTGCACTACGCGGCCAGCCAGGTCGTGGGGCTGCACACGGAGGAGGAACTCTGGTTCGACCAGCCCGTCCTGGTGGGGCAGCGGGTGCGACTCGCCGGCCGCTACCTGGACAAGCACGAGCGCCGGGGGCAGGGCTACGTCGTCATGGAAGCCGACGCCCGGGACGAGGACGGACGTACGCTGGTCCGCCACCGCGGAGTGGAGATCATGCGGACCACCCCCGGAGAGGTGGCGGGCCGCGGCTCGGCAGGTCGCGCAAGTGGCCGCAGGGTCAGCGACACATACGACACCTCCCTGCCCCTCGCGGAGCGTCTGGGCGGCGGGGCGACGACCGGCATGGGGTTGCAGCCGCTGCACAAGGAGATCACGTTCGAGCAGATGGCCGTGTTCTCCCGGATCGGTGAGTTCGTCACCAACATCCACGACAACCTCGTCACTGCACGTGCCGCCGGCCTTGCCATACCGATCGTCCAGGGACAACAACTCGTCTGCTATCTGGCCGAGCTGCTCACCCGGGCGTTCGGCGCGGAGTGGTTCACGACCGGCTGGCTGCATGTGAAGTTCCTGCGACCCGTGAGCGCCTTCGACCGTATCGAGGCCGCCGGAGCGGTACGCGAGGTGGAGCGGGACGGTTCCCGGACCCGTATCGGCCTGGACGTGTGGGTGCGCCGCGGCGACGCAAGCCTGGCCGCGGTCGGCTGGGCGCGCGGCGAAGTCCCCACCGCCCGGCCGGTGCATGGGATCCTGCCGTCCGCAGGCAACACGTAACCGGTGCAACACGCGACAAAGGGAGGCACCGCATGGCACGACTGCCGATGTACGAGGTGATCTACCGTGACCTCGCAAGGCAGCTGTCCTGCGGCACCCTCAAGCCTGGCGACCGACTGCCGTCCGAGGGTGAGATGGCGCAACACTACGGCGTCAGCAGAATGACGGTGCGGCAGGCGGTGGGTCGCCTCACCGACGAACGCCTGCTGGTCCGCCGCCGTGGCGCGGGCACGTTCGTGGCCGAGCATCACGCCACCTACCGCAAGGTGCACACTCTCGGACCGTTCAGCGAGGACATCGGCCGCGGGGACGCCACCATCGACACCCTGGTCCACGTCCGGCAGGTCACCGACGCCCCGGCGGAGGTCAGCGACAGACTCGGCCTCAAACCCAGGCAGAAGGTCATACGGTTGCTGCGGGTGCGCGTCGTCGACGGCCAGCCGGCCGCCATTCAGGATTCCTGGATCCCCTACGGACTGGCGCCCGCCCTCGCCGATGAGGAGTTGCTCGGCGGGTCCCTGTACCGGACCCTGGCCGACCGCTGCGGAATCCGGCTGACCTGGGCCGAGCAGGAAGTGTCGGCAGCCGCGGCCAGCGACGAGTGGGCGGCACTCCTCCAGGTGCCGGCGGGCACCCCGCTCATCGCCATCACGCGGCTCACCCACAGTGAGGGGGTCGGGCCGGTGGAGTTCGCGCACAGCTGGAGTCGGCCCGAGTTCCCACTGCTCATCAGGCTCGAGAGGTGACCTGCGATGGGAATCGACGACGTCGTGTGTGCCGTCGACGTCGGCACATCGGCCGTCCGAGCCGCCCTGGTGACACACGACGGACAGCGGCTACTGGAGGCCCGCAGCGAGCGAGTCCCCGACGAGGGCACCGAAACCTTCGATGCCGAGCGCCTGTGGGACGGGCTCTGCCACGTCCTTCGCCGGATCACATCAGGTGCCGCCGCACCCTCGCACCTACGGTCTCTTGCCATAGCCGGACACGTCGGCCAGGTCCTGGTGGACGAACAGCACCGTCCGCTCGGCAGGGCCGGTGGGTGGGCCGACGCCCGCGGCGTCCGCGAGGTCGCGGCCGGGTGGCCCGACCCGGGCACCGCCCTCCGCCTGACCGGCCGCCCCGCCATGACGGGCGGAGCGGTCCCCTTGCTCCACTGGTTGAAGAACAAGGACCCCTCGCTGCACCAGCGAATGAGATGGGCTCTCGCCCCCAAGGACTTCCTGGTACTGCGCCTCACCGGCGAGGCCGCCACCGACATGACCAGCGCGGCGTACACGCTCGGCAGCGACGTGACCCGCCAGGTCTGGGACCCCCGACTGCTCGCCATCGGGGGCACGGGCCCTGAACACTTTCCCCCGCAACACGCAGCGACAGACATCGTCGGTGCCGTCACTCCGGCCGCCGCCGACACGACGGGCCTGCCTCCGGGACTGCCCGTGGCCGCCGGAGGTCCCGACGGCACGGTCGGCGCCGCCGCCGTGGCAGGCGCCACCCCCGGCCCGGTCGTGGATGTGGCAGGCACCACCGACGTTCTGACCCGGGTGATCACATCCCCCGACGAACGTCCCATGGCGGCGGTACTCAACCCCTACCTCACTCCTGGCCTCTGGACCTGCGGCGGGGCGACCGGAATGACCGGCGGAGCGCTGGCCTACTGGGTCCGCCTGCTCGGACTCGGCGACCCGGCCACCGCCCTGCGCCGGCTGGGCCCCGCGGTGCGCGCCATGCCTCCCGGTAGCGACGGGCTGTCCATGTCTCCGCTCCTGACGGGCAGCCGATTCCCCGGCTGGAATCAGAACGAGCGAGGCATGCTCTGGGGTCTCGGCGAACACCACTCCGCAGCCCACGTCCTGCGCGCCGCGCAGGAGGCCGCCGCCTATGTCGTACGCCAGGCCGTGGACACCCTGCTGGTCGACGATGCTCCCGACATTCCCGTTGTCCTGACCGGCGGGCCGTCACGCTCGCCTGAATTGGCACAGTTGCGGGCAGACGTGCTGGGCCGGCCCGTGCACGTCAGCTCGGAGGCAGACGCCAGCCTGCACGGTGCCGCGCTGCTCGCGCTGGTCGCCGCGGGACTGGAGCCCGACCTGCCAACGGCGCAGGCTCGCAGGGAACCCCGTCTGCGCCGGTTCATCCCGCAGACACCGATCGCGGCGCGCTACGACCAGCTCTACCGGCAGTGGCTCCAGGCCAAGGACTGATGTCCCAGGAGTGAGTCGTGTCCTGACCAGCAGCTCGCCGTGGATGCGCCGGTAGCCCCAGCCGGGATTCTCCCGCGCCGGACGCAGCACGAGAACGCGGATCGAGCGCACGGAACGCGGCCGACCCGCACGCCCCGGCTGGGAACGGGCCGCGTGGCGGCGCGAGACCAGGTCACGGGGCCAGTGCAGCACTGTGTCCGGGCGCACCAGCAGCCGTGCCCGGCGCAGCACACCGCGCGGGTCCCGGTGCAGTAGCCCGGCCAGGAACACCCGGTCACTGGGGGGCGAACCGCACCCGATCCCGGCCGAGCCGGCGTTCCAGCACGGTGATCTGATGACGCAGAGCGAGGATCTCCGCGTCCTTGTCCTGGTTGCTCACCGGCAGCAGCCGCAGCAGGGCGAACACGTTCGTCACACCCAGATAGGCAAGTCGAAGCAGCACGACAGATCATCCTGCCGGGGCATTCACCAGGTGCCCAGAGCACCCGCCCGAGCCCCCGCGCTCGACACCACCCGTACACCAGCCCCCACCAGGACGGATGAGTTTTTCGGCAGGCTCAGGGTGGCCATGGTGCGCAGTGTGATGGCGAGGGTGGTGTGGTCGTCGGCGGCGAGGCGGGCGGCGATCTGGTCCAGCCCCCGGGTGCGTCGACGGGCAGGCACCCGCGTGGCCGGAGCTGCGCGCGGGGCCGGTCGGAGCGGGGCGTTCCGCCGCGCCGGAGACCTGCCAGGATTCAGGGTGACCAGGAAACTCTTCGTCTCGCCGTGTCTCACACATCTCTCACAAATAGAGCGCACGGGAGCACGCGGGAACCTCTGACCCTGATATCCGCTGTCGCCACGGACCACGGTGGACCAGGAGGACATTGCATAAACTAGGGGTATGGCCTACGAGATTCCGGTGACGCAAGCCAGGGCTGAACTCGCCGACCTGATCAACCGGGTGGTGTACGGCGGCGAGCGCGTCGTCGTCACACGGCACGGCAAGCCGCTGGTCGCCCTGGTCTCCGCCGCCGACCTCGAACGGCTGGAGGAACTCCAGGAGCCCGTCGAGGACCAGGTGATCAGCGCGGTCTCGACGGTGCGCGAGGTCGCGTCCGCTCCCCGCGAACAGCAGCGGTTCGGCATCGCGGCGCATCACCGGGGGACCGGCGCCTCGTAGAACCGTGTGAACCCCGGCCGTCGGGGCCGGGGTTCGGTGGGATCGATGGCATCAGCCGGCGGGGGTGAGTTCCCGCTCGGCGGTGTCGGGCGTGGTGTTCTTCGCCCGCGCCTTCAGCGCGTTGCCGACAATTACGGCGCCCAGGCCCAGCGCGGCCCACCAGGTGAGCGTCAGGGCGGGGCCGGTCGCCGCCGCGCCGTCGAAGAACGACACCGAGCGCAGCAGGGTCGCGCTCGCGCCCGGTGGCAGCCACTGGCCGATCGCGCCCACCGGGTCGGGCAGCAACTGCGGGGCCGTGGCGGCTCCGGAGAACGGGTTGCCGAGGAACATCACCACGAACGCGACGGCGCCGATCCCCGCCGGGCCGACCAGCGCGGCCAGTCCCGCCACGGCGGCGCTCACCGCCAGCGTCGACAGCGCGAGCGTCCCGGCCTCCGTCCACCAGTCACCGGTGAGGGCGCCGAGCCAGCTGTGGGCCAGCGCGGTCGCGATCATGCCCACCAGCGCCGCGCTGACGACCAGCGCGGTCACGGCACGGAATCCGCGCAGTCCGAGCAGGGTCACGGCCGCGCCGGCGATGATGCCGGCCAGTGCCAGTGGCAGTACGGACGAGCTGAGGGCCGCGCCCCTCGGGTCGGACGCGGAGGTGGGGACGACGTCCACGGTCTTCACGTCGGCACCGCTCGGGGCGGCCTGCTGGGTCACGGCCTGCTGGAGGAGCTGGGCCACGACCGGGCTCGCGGCCGACGCGGTGAGCAGCTCGGGGCCCTGAGCGGTGACGACGACCGCGCCGTATACGGTCCGGTCCTCGATAGCGGCGCGAACCGCGGCCTCGTCGGTGTAGCGGTGGATCTCGAAGGCGCCCTCGTGCCGCTGGAGCTGCTTCTCCACCTGTGCGGTCGCGGCGGCCGGGCCGGCCAGGCCGAGCGGCAGGTCGCGGGGTGCGGTGCGGGCGGCGGGCCAGGCGAAGGCCCACAGCGCCAGGGCGGCGAGCAGCGGTACGAGGATGACGACCGCGAGAGTGCGGCGGGTGGACATGAGGCTCTCCAAAAAGAAGGATCGTTCGTTTTGGGTGTGTCGCCACCGTCCCGCCGATGGTGTGACTTGTCAAGAAGGAATGTTCGTTTTACTTTGTGGCCATGGCCCGCGTATCCCAGGAACACCTCGACGCCCGCCGCCGGCAGATCCTCGACGGTGCCGCGGTCTGCTTCGCCCGCAACGGCTTCCACGCCACGTCCATGCAGGACGTGCTGAAGGAGGTCGAACTGTCCGCCGGGGCGGTCTACCGGTACTTCAGCGGGAAGGAGGAGCTGATCGGCGCGATCGTCGCGGAGGTGCTCGGCCAGGTCCACGACGGTTTCGAGGAGGCGGCCCGCAGCACCTCGCCGCCCACCCCGGACCTTCTGGTCGAGTCGGTGCTCAGCCGCGTCCTCGCCGCCAAGGAGTCCCTGACCGTGGACGGGCAGCCCGCGTTCCCGCGCCTGGTCGTCCAGGTGTGGACCGAGACACTCCGCAACGCCGAGCTCGCGGCGATCCTGCGCGAGGGCTACGGTGCCGTGCGCGAGACCTGGACGCGGATCGTCGAGGCGTACCAGGACGCCGGGACGATGCGCTCCGACGTGCCGCCGGAGTACGTGGCCCGCACGATGATGGCGGCCGCGATGGGCTTCCTCGCACAGCAGGCCCTGTTGGGGCCGACGCCCGTCGAGATCCTGCGGGACGGTCTGCGGGCGTTGATGAGCGTGCGCGACCAGCCCGACCCGAGCTGATGGATCACAGCTCGGTTAACGTGCCTGAAACCGGATCCAACTAGCCTGCGGATCCACGCCACCAGGGACTTTGCCCCGGGGCTGCGGCAACCGGACCCGCACGGTCCGGAGCGAGGACTGTGAGGTGGGACGTGCAACTGACCCCGCACGAGCAAGAGAGGCTGCTGATCCATGTGGCTGCCGACGTCGCCGAGAAGCGCCGGGCCCGCGGGCTGAAGCTCAACCACCCCGAGTCGGTCGCCCTCATCACGTCGCACATCCTCGAAGGCGCGCGTGACGGCCGTACCGTCGCCGAGCTCATGGCCTCCGGGCGCAAGCTGCTGACCCGGGACGACGTCATGGAGGGCATCCCCGAGATGATCCACGACGTCCAGGTCGAGGCGACCTTCCCGGACGGCACCAAGCTCGTCACCGTCCACGACCCGATCGTCTGAGGGGCCTGGATGATTCCCGGAGAGATCCTCTTCGCCGACGGGCCGATCGCCTACAACCAGGGCCGCGAGGTCACCCGGCTCACCGTACTCAACGCCGCCGACCGGCCCGTCCAGGTCGGCTCCCACTACCACTTCGCCGAGACCAACCCCGGCCTGGAGTTCGACCGGGCCGCGGCGCGCGGCAAGCGGCTGAACGTCGCCGCCGGCACCGCCGTGCGCTTCGAGCCCGGCATCCCGGTCGACGTGGAACTCGTCCCGCTCGCCGGCGCCCGCGTGGTGCCGGGTCTGCGCGGGGAGACCGGAGGTGCCCTCGATGCCTGAGATCTCGCGCGCAGCGTACGCCGACCTTTTCGGCCCCACCACCGGTGACCGCATCCGGCTCGCCGACACCGACCTGCTGATCGAGGTCGAGGCGGACCGTTCCGGCGGTCCCGGACTCGCCGGTGACGAGGCCGTGTTCGGCGGCGGCAAGGTGATCCGCGAGTCGATGGGCCAGTCGCGTGCTACGCGCGCAGACGGCACCCCGGACACCGTCATCACGGGTGCGGTCGTCATCGACCACTGGGGGATCGTCAAGGCCGATGTCGGCATCCGCGACGGCCGGATCACCGCCATCGGCAAGGCGGGCAACCCCGACACCATGGATGGGGTCCACCCGGACCTGGTGATCGGCCCCGAGACCGAGATCATCGCGGGCAACGGGCGCATCCTGACCGCCGGCGCGGTCGACGCGCACGTCCACTTCATCTGCCCGCAGATCGCCGACGAGGCGCTGTCGTCGGGCGTGACGACACTGGTCGGCGGCGGCACAGGCCCCGCCGAGGGCTCCAAGGCCACGACGGTCACCCCCGGCCCCTGGCACCTCGCGCGCATGCTGGAGGCGATGGAGCAGTACCCGCTCAACATCGGCTTCCTCGGCAAGGGCAACACCGTCTCCCACGAGGCGATGCTCTCCCAGATCCGCGGCGGCGCCCTCGGCCTGAAGCTGCACGAGGACTGGGGCTCGACCCCGGCCGTCATCGACGCCTCGCTGACCGTCGCCGAGCGGACCGGAATCCAGGTCGCCATCCACACGGACACCCTCAACGAGGCCGGATTCGTCGGCGACACCCTCGCCGCGATCGCCGGGCGGGGCATCCACGCCTACCACACCGAGGGTGCGGGCGGCGGGCACGCGCCGGACATCATGACCGTGGTCTCCCAGCCGCACGTGCTGCCCAGCTCGACCAACCCGACACGGCCGTTCACCGTCAACACTGCCGAGGAACACCTCGACATGCTGATGGTGTGCCACCACCTCAACGCGGCGGTACCCGAGGACCTCGCCTTCGCCGAGTCCCGCATCCGGCCGACGACGATCGGGGCGGAGGACATCCTCCACGACCTGGGCGCGATCTCGATCATCTCCTCGGACTCCCAGGCGATGGGCCGGGTCGGCGAGGTCATCATGCGGACCTGGCAGACCGCGCACGTGATGAAGCGCCGCCGAGGGGCCCTCCCGGGTGACGGCCGGGCGGACAACCATCGCGTACGGCGCTATGTCGCCAAGTACACGATCAACCCCGCCGTCGCCCAGGGCCTGGCCCACGAGATCGGCTCCGTCGAGACCGGCAAGCTCGCCGACCTCGTGCTGTGGGAGCCCGCCTTCTTCGGCGTGAAGCCGCATCTCGTCCTCAAGGGCGGGCAGATCGCCTACGCGCAGATGGGCGACGCCAACGCGTCCATCCCGACCCCGCAGCCGATCCTTCCCCGGCCGATGTACGGAGCGATCGGACGGGCCCCCGCCTCGAACTCCTTCAACTTCGTGGCGCCCCTCGCCGTCGAGGACGGGCTGCCGGAACGGCTTCAACTCGGCAAGCGGTTCGTGGCGATCGAGTCGACGCGTGGGGTCACCAAGGCCGACATGCGGGAGAACGACGCCCGGCCCGACGTACGGGTCGACCCCGACAGCTTCGCCGTGCACATCGACGGTGAGCTGGTGGAGGCCACCCCGGCGGCCGAACTGCCCATGGCCCAGCGTTACTTCCTCTTCTGACGGCGGGTTCTGATGTCACGGGCTGCACTTCTCGTCCTGGCCGACGGCCGCTTCCCCGCCGGGGGCCACGCGCACTCCGGCGGGGCGGAGGCGGCGGTCAAGGCGGGGCGGATCACCGGCGCGGCGAGCCTGGAGTCCTTCTGCCGGGGCCGACTGCACACGACGGGTCTGGTATCGGCGGCGCTGGCGGCGGCGGCCGTACTCGGGCTCCCTCCTTCGGAGTTGGACGCGGCGGCGGACGCCCGTACGCCGTCCCCTGCATTGCGGGTCGCCGCGCGGAAGCTGGGCCGCCAACTGATGCGGGCGGCACGGGCGACCTGGCCGTCGACTGAACTCGACGCCGTGGCAGGGAAGTTCCCCAGGGGAGCGCATCAACCGGTGGTGTTGGGGCTGACGGCTCGGGCGGCGGGCCTGGAGCCTGTGGACGCGGCGTACTGCGCGGCGTACGAGAGCGTGAGCGGCCCGGCGAGCGCGACGGTCCGACTGCTGAGCCTTGATCCATTCGATGCGACGGGGGTATTGGCCCGCTTGGCACCGGAGCTGGACCGTGTCGCGGATCTGGCGGTAGAGGCGGCGCGGAAGGCTGTCGACCAGGGGACCGACACCTTGCCTGCGGCTTCAGCGCCCTTGCTGGAGATCGCTGCGGAAGTGCACGCGGCATGGCCAGTACGCCTGTTCGCATCGTAGAGGGCTCAGATCACCCACCTTCTTGGGGGCGCGGGGAACTGCGCGACCAGCCCCCACACACCCGCACCCGACCACGAACCGTAGGAGCCGTACATGCACTTGGACCACCACCACAACGGCCCCGCCGCACTGAGCGCCGACGCGAACCGCCCCGACGGTTCCCGCCGCGCCTTGCGCGTGGGCCTCGGCGGCCCCGTAGGCTCCGGCAAGACCGCCACCGTCGCCGCCCTCTGCCGCGCCCTGCGCGACGAGCTGTCCCTCGCCGTGGTCACCAACGACATCTACACCCGCGAGGACGCCGAATTCCTCCTCAGAGAAGCCGTGCTGCCCCCCGAGCGAATCACCGCGGTCGAGACGGGAGCCTGCCCCCACACGGCGATCCGGGACGACATCTCCGCCAACCTCGAAGCCGTCGAGGACCTGGAGGACGAGGTCGGCCCCCTGGACCTGATCCTCGTGGAGAGCGGCGGCGACAACCTCACCGCCACCTTCTCCAGGGGACTCGTCGACGCGCAGATCTTCGTGATCGACGTGGCCGGAGGAGACGACATCCCGAGGAAGGGCGGCCCCGGCGTCACCACCGCCGATCTCCTCATCGTCAACAAGACCGACCTGGCGCCGTACGTCGGCTCCGACCTCGCCCGCATGGCCGCCGACGCCAAGGCCCAGCGCGCCGAACTGCCGGTCGTCTTCCAGTCCCTCCGTGGGGAGACCGGCGTCAGGGACGTCGCCGCCTGGGTGCGGGCCCAGCTCGCCGCGTGGACGGCGTGACCGCGGCCGTGGCGGGGGTGCGGGCCACCGCGCGGATGGTCGCGCGGGACGACGGACGGGGCGGTACGGCCCTGCCCGTGCTGGAGAGCGACGGGCCGCTCGCGTTGCGCCGGACCCGGGGGAGTGGCGCCGAGGCACGGGTCATGCTCGTCGGCGCGATGAGCGGACCGCTCGGCGGCGACCACTTCACCGTGGAGGCCGACGTCCGGCCCGGCGCCCGGCTCCGCGTCGGATCGGCCGCCGCCACCATCGCCCTGCCGGGACAGGCGAAGGGCGAGGCCCGCTACGACGTCCGGCTCACCGTCGCCGATGGCGCCGAACTGCACTGGCTGCCCGAGCAGTTGATCTCCGCGGGCGGCAGCGACCTGTATGTCACCACCCGCATCGAGACCGGGGCGACGAGCCGGTTCGTACTGCGCGAGGAACAGGTGCTCGGGAGGGCGGGGGAGGAGCCCGGACGGTTGAGCAGCCGGCTCGTCCTGCGTGTCGCGGGGCGTACCCTGCTGGACCAGGAGCTGGCCTGCGGACCCGGGGCACCGGCCGGCTGGGACGGCCCGGCCGTGCTCGGGGGCCACCGGGCAGTCGGCCAACTTGTCGTCGTACGACCAGAGTTCGCCGACAAGCCGGTGACGGCTCAGGTGCTGGACGAGGGCGCCGCCCTGATGCCGCTGGCCGGCCCCGCCGCCCTCGTGAGCGCCGTCGCCCCGGACGCCCTGCGGCTGCGCCGGGTCCTGGAGCGGGCGCAGGCGGCCCTGAACTCCTAGTCCGCCCAGCGAACTACCCCTTCCGTTTATCGGATTGGCAAAGAACAGCCCACCCCTCTGTTCACAGAGTCTCCATAGCCAGGAGGATCCCGGTACGAATCGAAACGACGTACGGGGAGGGGTCCCTCTTGAGGGAGACGAGACCGAAGTGGCGGACGACCGCGCTCGGTTCGGCCGGAGTGCTCATCACGGCCACACTCATATCCGATGCCGTCGCGGCACCCGCGTCCGGCGCCAACACACTCGCCGACGCCACCCGGCACGGCCAGGACCGCGAGAGCGTCGGTGCCGCGATCGCCGCGGCCCGTGCCGCGAAGGCCGGGATCGACTGGGCGGACTGCCCCGCCGACTGGGGGTTGGCCAAGCCGGTCCAGTGCGGCTGGGTCAGTGTTCCGCTGGACTACGCCAAGCCGAACGGCAAGCAGATCAAGCTCGCCGTCGACCACATCGGCAACACCGGCACCAAGGCGGAGCGTCAGGGCGCCCTCGTCTACAACCCGGGCGGCCCCGGCGGCTCCGGCCTGCGTTTCCCGCTCCGGGTCACCACCAAGAACCCGATCTGGGCCAACACGGCCAAGGCGTACGACTTCGTGGGCTTCGACCCGCGCGGTGTCGGCCACTCCGCGCCCATCTCCTGCATGGACCCGCAGGAGTTCGTGAAGGCGCCCAAGGCCGACCCGGTGCCGGACTCCGAGGCCGACAAGCGCGCCCAGCGCAAGCTCGCGTACGAGTACGCGCAGGGCTGCGCCGAGCGCACCGGCAAGGCCATGCTCCAGCAGATGACCACGCCCAACACCGTGCGCGACCTGGACGTCATCCGTGCCGCGCTCGGCGAGAAGAAGCTCAACTACCTGGGCGTCTCCTACGGCACCTACATCGGCGCCGTCTACGGCACCATGTTCCCCGGCCATCTGCGCCGCATGGTCGTCGACAGCGTCGTCAACCCGTCCCGGGAGAAGATCTGGTACGAGGCCAACCTCGACCAGGACGTCGCCTTCGAGGGCCGCTGGAAGGACTGGGAGGACTGGGTCGCCGCCAACGACGCCGCCTTCCACCTCGGCACCAGCCGCGCCGCCGTCCAGGCCAAGTGGCTCGAACTGCGCGCCACCGCCAAGAAGAACCCCATCGGCGGGGTCGTCGGCCCGGCCGAGCTGATCGGCTTCTTCCAGAGCGCCCCGTACTACGACTCCTCGTGGGTGCCGGTCGCGACGGTGTTCAGCAAGTACTTCGCCGGTGACACCCAGGCGCTGGTCGACGCGGCCGCCCCGGATCTCACCGACACAGCGGGCAACATCTCCTCGGAGAACGGCAACGCCGTCTACACGGCCGTCGAGTGCACCGACGCCAAGTGGCCCACCAGTTGGAAGAAGTGGGACAAGGACAACACCGAGCTCAACAAGCAGTACCCGTTCATGACCTGGGCCAACGCCTGGCTGAACCTGCCCTGCGCCACCTGGCCGGTCAAGCAGCAGACCCCGGTCAACGTCAAGACCGGCAAGGGCCTGCCGCAGGTCCTGATCGTGCAGTCCACGCGTGACGCCGCCACCCCGTACGACGGCGCCGTCGAACTGCACAAGCGTTTCAAGGGCTCCCGCCTGATCACCGAGAAGGACGCGGGCTCCCACGGCGTGACCGGCCTGGTCAACCCGTGCATCAACACACGGGTGGACACCTACCTGCTCACCGGCAAGCTGGACAAGGCCGACGTGACGTGCACCCCGCACGCCACACCGAAGCCGTAAGCCGTAAGCGGTAAGTCGTACAGCGGAGAAGGGGGCGGCCCGCGCCACGGGCCGCCCCCTTCCTCACCGCCCGAGAAACGCGTCCTCGGCCGCGTAGTCGAAGAGGTCGCCGTAGGCCTGGAACATCTTCGGGTATGCCTCCCGCCAGTCCCGCCCGGCCAGTCGCCCCTCGATCCAGGCGACGGTCTCCGGGAGCCGGTCCGCGTACCCCACCACCGCCCGGTAGCCCAACTCCCGTTCCGCGGCCGACATGTCGCAGACGACCGGCACGGGCACCGACCACGGGGTGTCGCCCACGGTCGGCGACGGCGGCGGCCCCTCCAGCAGTACCGTCTCGCTCTCCACGCCCATGACGGCGTCGATCGCACCGGCGATCTCCGCCACCGTCGGGGCTTCCGGGTCAACGGCGTTGAGGGCCCGGGTGCCGGGCCGTGCGGCCGCCAGCCGGATCAGCTCCGCGATGTTGTGGACGCTCGCGGGGTGGAAGCGGCTCCTGCCACCGTAGGGCAGGATGCGCCGGGACCGGCCGTCGAGGTTGCGCTTGACGAAGTAGAGCTCGCGCGGGGTCTGGCAGTGCGGCCCGTGAATCGCACCCGCCCGCAGCAGCGTGGTGGGCAACTGGTCTCCCGCAGCGAGGAGTTCACGCTCCAGGCCCGCCTTGCGGGTGCTGTACGAGGTGTCGGCCGGCGTGACGGTCCGCTGGCTCTCGCCCAACGGCATCGGATACTCCGGGAAGCCGTCCGGCTCGCCCTGGGTGTCGAAGCCCCGGCCCTTGTCGTCCTCGTACACCGAGATGCTGGAGACCACCACGGCCGAGCCCACACGGTCGGCCAGCGAGACCAACTGCCGTGCGTGCGCGGGCCCGTAGGCGACCATGTCCACCAGGACGTCACAGCCCTCGCCCACCGCGGTGGCCAGCGCGGCGTCGTCCGCCCGGTCGGCACGCGCGGTGCGCACCAGCTCGGGCCAGTTCTCGTCCCGTGTGCCGCTCCGGGAGACGGCCGTCACCTCCCAGCCGTCCCCGGCGAGGGCCGTCACGGCCACGCGTCCGATCTGTCCTGTCGCTCCGATCACCACAGCCCGTCGTGTCATACGGCGACAGTACGGGGGCCGGCTCCCGTGCCTCCAGAGGGATCTGCCGACAGCAGACGTCAACTCAGCGGCATACGGGGGAACTTGCGCTCCTTCTCCGTCGCCGGGCGCGCGGCGGCCTCCTCCGCCTTCACCACGGCCGCGTACTGGTCGACGTACTCCTGGTCGGAGAGCTTCAGGATGGCGTACATGAGCTCGTCGGTGATGGCGCGCAGGATAGCCTTCTCGTTCTCCATGCCGGCGTAGCGGGAGAAGTCGAGGGGTTTGCCGAAGCGGATCACCACGGGGTGGATGTTGGGGATGACCTTGCCGGGCGGCTGCGCCTCGAAGGTGCCGATCATTGCACAGGGGATCACCGGGACCTGGGCTTTGAGCGCCATCACCGCGACCCCGACCTTGCCCTTGTAGAGGCGGCCGTCGTGGGAGCGGGTGCCCTCCGGGTAGATGCCGAGCAGTTCGTCCTTGCGCAGTACGCCGAGACCCTCGCGGATGGCGGCCTGGCCGGCCTCCTTGCCGGAGCGGTCGACCGGGATCTGCCCCGCGCTGCGGAAGAAGAAGGCGGTGAGGCGGCCCTTGACGCCGGGGCCGGTGAAGTACTCGGCCTTGGCCAGGAAGGTGATGCGCCGCTTGAGCACCGCGGGCATCAGGAAGTGGTCGGCGAAGGACAGGTGGTTGCCGGCCACGATGGCCGCACCCGACTCCGGGATGTGCTCCAGGCCCTCTATTCGGGGCCGGAAGACCAGTCTCAGCAACGGCCCCAACAGCACGTATTTGAGCAGGTAGTAGAACAAGAGGGGGCGCTCCTCGGTCGGGCGGACGGCTCAACTCCGCGTTCTGGCTGGTCAACCGGCTTGAGATGGGGCTGTCAGTGTAGGCGTAGGGGGCGAGGGCCGGAACACGGCCGAGGGGAGGTCTCTGCACACCGGCCTGTTCACAGTCGCACGATCACCAGCGCCGTGTCGTCCGTGGCGCCGCCGGGCGGGAGCAGTTCCGCGAGGACGGCGTCGGCGAGCTTCTCAGGATCGTCCTTGCGGTGCCTGGCGAGGGAGTCGGCGAGCCGGGCGAGGCCCTTGTCGACGTCCTCACGGCGCCGTTCCACCAGACCGTCGGTGTAGAGGGCGAGGGTGGCGCCCTCGCTGAAGGTCGTGGTGGCCTGCGGCCGCGGAATCGGGGAGGGGCTGGCGTCGAGCGGCGGGTCGGTCGCCTTGTCCAGGCACTCCACGCGGCCGTCGGCGTGCACCAGCATCGGCGGCGGGTGTCCGGCGCTGCTGTAGGTGATGGTGCCGTGGTGGAGGTCGATGAACGCGCTGACCGCTGTGGCCGACTCGGCGCCGTCGACCACATGGGCGTACCGGCCCAGCACGTCCAGGGCCTGCGCCGGGCCCTCGGCCACCCGGGAGGCCGCGCTCAGGGCGCTGCGCAGCTGGCCCATGACACAGGCCGCCCCGAGGCCGTGGCCCACCACGTCGCCCACCGAGACGCCCACCCCACGGCCGCCCACCAGGTCGACGAGGTCGTACCAGTCCCCGCAGACGTTGAGCGCGCCGATCGCGGGCCGGTAGCGGACGGCGGCCCGGTGGTGCAGGGACTGGCGGCTGGTCGGCAGCATCGCCTCCTGGAGGGCCAGCGCGACCTCGCGCTCACGGGCGTGGGCCCGCCGCAGCCGGTCGTTGAGTTCCTGGAGCTCGCGGGCCCGTGTGTACAGCTCGGCCTCCAGGACCCGGGCCCGGCTGCCACGAGGACCGCCGCGGGCCCGCATCAGCTCGGTGACCTCCTCGACCCGGTGCACCAGCAGCGCGACCTTGCCGCCCGGGCCGAGCACCGGGGCGTTGACCGGGCTCCAGTAGCGCACCTGCCACTCTTCGGGCCGCTCGGTGTCCTGGACGTCGTACCGCTGGAGCGCCATGGCGTCGCGCTCGCCGGTGTCCAGGACCCGCCGCAGCGAGGCGGCCAGGTTGCGCATGCCGGTCGCGGCGGGGTCGTTCGGGTTGTCCGGGAAGACGTCGAAGAGATAGCGGCCGATCAGCTCCTCGCGCCGCCGCCCGGTCGCCCGCAGGAACTCCTCGTTGACGTCCGCGAACACCAGCTCGGGCGTGAGCAGCGAGACCATACCGGGCAGCGCCTGGAACACCGCCTTGTAGTCGATGGGTCTGTCGGTCATGGTTGCTGCCTCCCCGACGGGATCACACCATTTTCCCACGGTATGGGGCATTCAGGTGAGCGGATCCTGAAGGGACTGCTCGGCCCAGATGATCTTCCCCTCGGGAACGAACCGGGTGCCCCAGCGCTGGGCGAACTGGGAGACCAGCAGCAGCCCCCGGCCGCCCTCGTCGGTGGTGCGCGGGTGGCGCAGATGGGGTGTGGTGTCGCCGCTGTCGAACACTTCGCAGACCAGGGACCGCTCCCGGATCAGCCGGAGCCGGATCGGGCCGACGGCGTGCCGGATGGCGTTGGTGACCAGTTCGCTGACGACCAGCTCCGTGGTGAACGCGAACTCCTCCAGGCCCCACTCCGTCAGCTGCCGGGACGCCGTCTTGCGGGCCTCGGCGACCAGGGCCGGGTCCACGGGCACGTCCCAGTCCGCGACCTGTTCGGGACCCAGCAGCCGGGTGCGGGCCATCAGCAGGGCCACGTCGTCGTGCGGCCGGTCCGGGGCCAGGGCGTCGACCACGGTCCGGCAGCGCAGGTCGAGCGTGTGCGCGGGCCGCTCCAGAGCCTGACGCAGCCGGTCCCGGCCCGCGTCCATGGTCGACTCCGCACCGCGGGCGAGCAGTCCGTCCGTGTGCAGGGCGAGCGTGCTGCCCTCCGCCAGCGCCAGCTCGACCGACTCGAAGGGCGGACCGCCGACGCCCAGCGACGGCCCCTGCGGGAGGTCCACGAAGGCGACCGTGCCGTCGGGCAGGATCACCGCGGGCGCGGGGTGTCCCGCGCTGGCCATCGTGCACTGGCCGTCGACCGGGTCGTAGACGACGTACACGCATCCGGAGCCCTGGGCGCTGTCGATGTCCTCCGTCCCCGCCCCGACGCCCTCCTCGCGCGCCGACCGGGCGACCAGGTCGTCGAGGTGCCCGAGCACCTCCTCGGGGGGCAGTTCCAGGGCCGCCAGCGTCCGTACGGCGGTCCGCAGCCGGCCCATGGTCGCGGCGGCGCCGATGCCGTGGCCGGGCACCTCGCCCACCACGAGGGCGACCCGCGCGCCGGAGAGCGGGATGAGGTCGTACCAGTCCCCGCCGAGGCCGGTCAGCTCGTCGGCGGGGCGGTAGCAGGCGGTCACCTCCACGGCGCCCTGCTCGGGCAGCCGGTGGGGGAGCAGACTGCGCTGCAGGACCAGCGCGGCCTCCCGTTCACGGGTGTAGCGCCGGGCGTTGTCCACGCAGACGGCCGCCCGTGAGACGAGGTCCTCGGCGAGGTTCAGATCGTCCGCGTCGAAGGGTTCCTGGCGGCGCCGGCGGAAGAAGCTGGTGACGCCCAGGGTGACGCCCCGGGCCCGGATCGGCACGACCATCACGCTGTGAAGGCCAAGCTCCAGGAAGTTGGCCTGCCGCCCGCCGGGTATGTCGGCCGCCCAATCCCCGGCCAGCGGGTCCAGGCGCTCCTCGCGCCACGGCTCGCCCGAGTACAGACAGCGCAGCGGGGGCGACCCGGGCCGGTAGGCGGCCACGTCACCGACCTCGACGACGGCCTCCGGGACCCCCTCGTTCACCGACTGCTGCGCGGCCCGCAGCAGCGGCACCCGCGCGGTGGGCTCCGCTCCCCGCAGCACCGACTCAAACAGGTCCACGGTGATGTAGTCCGCCAGCGCGGGTACGGCCACGTCGGCCAGTTCCTGCGCGGTCCGCCGGATGTCCAGACTGCGGCCGATGAACTCCCCGGCCCGGTCCAGCAGCGCGAGCCGCTGCCGGGCCCGGTGCCGCTCGGTGATGTCCACGACCGTGTAGTACACGCCGATCGGGTGGCCCCGGTCGTCGTCGATCCGGGTGAACGACATCGTGTGCGCGGTCTCGCGGTGTGGTGCCGCACGCACCCGGCCGACGTGCTCGTACCCCACGATCGGCTCACCGGTCTCCAGCACGCGCAGCATCTGGGCCTCGATCGCCTCGGCGTCCAGGCCCGGCTGGATCTCCGCGAACCGCAGTCCCAGCCGCTCCGGGGCCGGGGCACTGCCGAACTGCTCCAGCGCCGGGTTGGACCACACACAGCGCAGATCCGTGTCCACGATCGCGATGCCGATCGGGGAACGGGAGACCATCTGCTCCAGCACCCGGCGGCTCATGTCCCACCCGGGGGCCTCCGCCATCTCGGACAGCAGCACCAGCCAGCGTTCTGAGCCGTCGGAGTCGCCGGCCACCGTGATCCGGACCATGACCCGGACCGGCCGGCCGTGTCTGTCCCGGGCGGTCAGCAGCCCCGCCCAGCTGCCGTCGGCCCGGCAGCGTGCGGTGATCTCCGGGAGCCGACGGGCGTCCTCGGGGGTGAGCAGGGCTGCGACGCTCTGTCCTACCGCTTCGGAGGCGGGACAGTCCAGCAGGCGCTCGGCGTCCCTGGTCCAGCCCGTGACCGTCCCGTGGGCGTCGAGCAGCAGGGGAGCGGCATCGGCCACGTCGAACCGGTGCCGCGCGGTGTCGTGCTCCTCCTGTGCGCCCACGGACGACCTCTCTGTCGCTGAGAGTGGTCTATCACCTCTTAGCATCATCTTCACCCGTTACGTGGGGAGTGCGCCTACGGGGAGGGACGGATCGGTGGTACCGCGGGTGCGGGGGCGTGGGGGCTGGTCGCGCCGTTCCCCGCGCCCCCAGGGGGCTATCGGCGCAGTACCTTTTCCAGTACTCCCAGTGCCGAATTAAGCTCCTCCGCCGTGATCGTCAGTGGCGGTGCCAGCCTGATCGTCGAGCCGTGGGTGTCCTTGACCAGGATTCCCTCGTGCATCAGGAGCTTGCTGACCTCCCGGCCCGTGCCGATCGTCGGGTCGATGTCCACGCCTGCCCAGAGGCCACGGGCGCGGAAGCCGACGACTCCCTTGCCGACCAGGTCCGCCAGGCCGTCCCGCAGGGCCGACCCCAGCTCGGCCGCCCTGCGCTGGAACTCACCCGTCTCCAGCAGCTCCACGACCGCCGTGCCCACCGCGGCCGCAAGCGGGTTGCCGCCGAAGGTCGAGCCGTGTTCACCCGGGCGCAGTACGCCGAGGACGTCACGGCGGGCGACCACCGCGGAGACGGGGACGATGCCGCCGCCCAGGGCCTTGCCGAGGAGAAGGACGTCGGGGACGACGCCCTCGTGCTCGACGGCCAGCGTGCGGCCCGTGCGGCCGAGGCCCGACTGGATCTCGTCCGCGACGAAGAGGCAGCCCCTGCGGCGGGTGAGCTCGCGGACGCCGGTCAGATAGCCCTCGTCCGGGATGATCACACCCGCCTCGCCCTGGATCGGCTCCAGGAGCACGGCGGCCGTCGTCTCGTCGATCGCCGCCTCCAGCGCCGCCAGGTCGTTGTACGGCACGACCCGGAAGCCCGGCGTGAAGGGGCCGAAGCCCGCCCTCGCGCTCTCGTCAGTGGAGAACGACACGATCGTCGTCGTACGGCCGTGGAAGTTCTCCGCCGCCACCACGATCGTCGCCTGGTCGGCCGGGACGCCCTTCACCTCGTACGCCCACTTGCGGGCCACCTTGATGCCGCTCTCCACCGCCTCCGCGCCGGTGTTCATCGGCAGCACCATGTCCAGGCCGGTCAGCCCGGCCAGGCGCTCCGCGAACTCGGCGAGCCGGTCGTTGTGGAAGGCGCGGGAGGTGAGGGTCAGACGGTCCAGCTGGTGGTGCGCCGCCTCGATCAGCGCCGGATGGCGGTGGCCGAAGTTGAGCGCGGAGTACCCGGCCAGCATGTCGAGGTAGCGGCGGCCCTCCACGTCCTGGACCCAGGTGCCCTCGGCGCGGGCGACCACCACCGGCAGCGGGTGGTAGTTGTGCGCGAGGACCGGCTCCTCGGCGCTGATGAGATCGGCGGAGGAACGCGTGCTTACGGGTGCGGTCATGAGCGGATCTCCTGGGTGCAGCACTTGATGCCGCCGCCGGCCTTGTGGAACTCGGAGAGGTCGACGGGGACGGGGACATAGCCGTGGTCGTCGAGGCGCACGGCGAGGGCCTCGGCCTGCGGGGCGATGAAGACGTGGCGGCCGTCGGAGACGGAGTTCAGGCCGAACGCCATCGCGTCGTCGCGGGTCGCGAGCACCGCGTCCGGGTACAGCCTGGCGAGTACCTCGCGACTGCCCGGTGAAAAGGCCTCCGGGTAGTACACGATGTTGTTGTTGCCCTCGGAGTCGTCGAGGACGAACAGCGCGGTGTCCAGGTGGTAGAAGTGCGGGTCCACCAGCGTCAGGCTGATCACCGGGTGGCCGAAGAACTCCTGCACCTCGCGGTGCGCCTCGCGGGTCGTCCGGAACCCGGTCCCGGCCAGCACGTACCGGCCGGTCCAGACGAGATCGCCCTCGCCCTCGCAGACCGCGGCGGGACGGCGGACGTCGTAGCCCGCCGTCTTGAACCACAGGTCGTAGTGCATGGACTCGGGGCGCCGCTCGGGCGCGTGGAAGAGCGAGCCGAAGACACGGCCGCCGACGACGACCGCCGAGTTCGCGGCGAAGACCATGTCGGGGAGGCCGGGGACCGGCTCCACGGCGTCGATGCTGTGACCGTGGGTCTCGTAGGCGCTGATCAGCGTCTGCCACTGCTCCTGCGCCAGGTCCACGTCCACGTGGGTGTCGGGATGCATCCAGGGATTGATCGCGTACTGCACGGCGAAGTGTCTGGGTTCGCAGACCAGGAAACGCCGTCGGCGCGGCACACGTGAGTCGGACACAGAGGGGTTCCTCCGCTTCCTGCGGTGTCGACTGAGGGTTGACACCAAGGTAGGAAGTGACCGGCAGGCCCGACAAGCAACAAGAATTGCGTGTCTGCGCAGGAACGCTGCGCATTTTGCCGGTGAAACGCATGCCTGATGCGTTTATCGGCTACGCCTCCGGCGCGGGCTGGCTGGCGCCCGCCTCGGGGCTTTCCGGGATGAGGTGGGACAGCACCATCACGCTGATCGTCTTTCGGATGAACGGCTCCACGCGGATGCGTTCCAGCACCTCCTCGAAGTGCTCCACGTCCCGCGCCCGCACATGCAGCAGCGCGTCCGCGCCGCCGGTCACCGTCATCGCCGCGGTGATCTCCGGATGGTTGCGGACCACCTCCGCGAGCCGCCGTGGCGGGGCCGCGCCCTCGCAGTACACCTCGACATACGCCTCGGTCCGCCAGCCCAGTGCCGACGGCTCCACCGTGGCCGTGAACCCGGTGATCACCCCGGTGTCCCGCAGCCGGTCCACGCGCCGTTTGACCGCCGTCGAGGACAACCCGATCGCCGCGCCGATCTCGGCGAAACTGGTCCTGGCGTTCGCCATCAGCGCGGTGATGATCTTCCGGTCGAGGCCGTCGAACGCGGCGGTCCTGCTGTTCATGTCGGCACTGTATCCAGCGGGGACGTCCACAACTCGGCACATGTCCAGTCGTACGAATTGCTCCTAGACTCCGGGGTCATGCTGCGCGCCCTGGCTGTCGACGACGAACGCCCCTCGCTGGAGGAACTGCTCTACCTCCTCAACGCCGACCCCCGGATCGGCAGTGTGGAGGGGGCCGGTGACGCCACCGAGGCGCTGCGCCGCATCAACCGCGCGCTGGAGTCGGGGCCGCACGGGCCCGAGGCGATCGACGTCGTCTTCCTCGACATCAACATGCCGGGCCTCGACGGACTGGATCTGGCCCGGCTGCTGACCGGGTTCGCCAAGCCACCGCTCGTCGTGTTCGTCACCGCCCACGAGGACTTCGCGGTGCAGGCCTTCGACCTCAAGGCCGTCGACTACGTCCTCAAACCGGTCCGCAAGGAACGCCTCGCGGAGGCCGTCCGCCGGGCCGCCGAACGCCTCGACAGCGCGCCCCGCATCCCCGTCCACGAACCCGACCCCGACCACATACCCGTGGAACTCGGCGGGGTGACCCGGTTCGTCGCCGTCGACGACATCACTCATGTCGAGGCCCAGGGCGACTACGCCCGCCTGCACACCGACAAGGGCAGCCACCTCGTCCGGATCCCGCTCTCCACCCTGGAGGAACGCTGGCGCTCGCGCGGCTTCGTCCGTATCCACCGCCGCCATCTCGTGGCCCTGCGCCACGTCGGCGAACTCCGCCTGGACGCGGGCACAGTGAGCGTCCTGGTCGGCCGCGAGGAGCTCCAGGTCAGCCGCAGACACACGCGAGAGCTCCGGGACCTGCTGATGAGGAGGCCGTAGCCATGCCTCAGGACCCCGTCGAGCGGCGCGTCGTCGTCACCGGCCCGCCCCGCCGCACCCGCCAGGCCTCCGGCTACTACCGGCCGCGTACCGAGATCGACGAACAGACCACCCTCGGCCACACCTACGTCCGCTCCCTGATGCGCACCCAACTGCGCGCCGCCCTCGCCGTGTTCGCCTTCCTCGGACTCCTCATCGGCCCGCTCCCGCTGCTCTTCGCGGCCATGCCGGACGCCCACCGTCTCGAATGGGGCGTCCTCGGTTTCGGCCTCTACGTCCCCCTCGTCCTGCTGGCCCGCTGGTACGTGCGCCGCGCCGAACGCAACGAACGGGACTTCGTGCGCCTGGTCGAGGACCGATGAACTCCGGCTACTCGGTTCCCGCTGTCGCTCTGGTAGTCGTGGCCACCGTCCTCGTCGGCGCCTTCGGCCTGCGCATCTCCCGGACCACCTCCGACTTCTACGTCGCCTCCCGCACCGTCGGCCCCCGCCTCAACGCGGCCGCCATCAGCGGCGAGTACCTCTCCGCCGCCTCCTTCCTGGGCATCGCGGGGCTGGTCCTCGTCCAGGGCCCGGACATGCTCTGGTACCCCGTCGGCTACACCGCCGGCTATCTCGTCCTGCTGCTCTTCGTCGCCGCCCCACTCCGCCGCTCCGGCGCCTACACGCTCCCCGACTTCGCCGAGGCCCGCCTGGCCTCCCAGGCCGTAAGACGGCTCGCGGGCGCCTTCGTCGTCGGCGTCGGCTGGCTCTACCTGCTGCCCCAACTCCAGGGCGCCGGGCTCACGTTGACCGTGCTCACCGGTGCGCCCCAGTGGCTCGGCGGAGTCATCGTGGCCGCCGTCGTGGTCGCCACCGTCGCCGCGGGCGGCATGCGCAGCATCACCTTCGTGCAGGCATTCCAGTACTGGCTCAAACTCACCGCGCTCCTCGTCCCCGCCCTCTTCCTCATCCTTGCCTGGCAGGGCGACGGCGCCCCGAGTCACGCCTTCGACGAACCGGCGACCTTCCGCGAACAACGCGTCGTACGTGTCGACTCCACCCTCGACCTCAAGCTGGCGAGCCCTCTGACCGTCACCGTCAGCGGCACGGTCGACGGCCGCCCGCACGAGGCCCAGAAGCTCGAACTCCCCGCCGGTACCCATCACATCGCCAAGGGCACCCGCCTCACCTTCGCCAAGGGCACCACCGTCCCCGCCGCCGACCGCGGCACCAGCGACGGCATGTCGACCTCCCTCGCCGCGGGCCGCGAGGAACGGCCCCTGTACGCCACGTACGGACTGATCCTCGCCACCTTCCTCGGCACCATGGGCCTGCCACACGTCGTCGTCCGCTTCTACACCAGCCCGCACGGCGTCGCCGCCCGCCGCACCACGGTCGCCGTCCTCGGCCTGATCGGCTGCTTCTACCTCCTGCCACCCGTCTACGGCGCCCTCGGCCGGCTCTACACCCCCGAACTCACCCTCACCGCAGACGCCGACGCCGCCGTCCTGCTGCTCCCGGAGCGCATGATCGGCGGTCTCGGCGGCGATCTGCTGGGCGCGCTGGTGGCGGGCGGGGCCTTCGCCGCGTTCCTGTCCACGGCGTCCGGCCTCACCATGGCCGTGGCGGGCGTGCTCACCCAGGACGTCCTGCCCTCACGGGGCGTACGGCACTTCCGACTCGGCACGGTCCTCGCGATGTGCGCCCCGCTCGCCGCGAGCGTCCTGGTCGGCGGGCTGCCCGTCGCCGACGCGGTCGGCCTCGCCTTCGCGGTCTCGGCCTCCTCCTTCTGCCCGCTGCTCGTGCTCGGCATCTGGTGGCGGCGGCTGACCCCGCCAGGCGCCGCCGCGGGCATGCTGGTCGGCGGCGGCTCCGCGTTCGTGGCCGTCGCCGCGACCATGGCCGGTTTCCCGGCCGGCGGACCGCTGCACGCCCTGCTCGCCTGGCCCGCCCTCTGGTCGGTGCCGCTCGGTTTCCTCACCATGGTGCTGGTGTCCCTGGCCACCGCGAGCCGCGTACCCACGGGCACGGCCGCGATCCTGGCCCGCTTCCACCTGCCGGAGGAACTGCGGGCGGAGGTAAAGGCATGAGGGGCGTGGAGGCGTGAGTGGATTCCTGGCAGGGCTGTGCGTGGCGATCCTCCCGCTGCTCGCCGCGGGCTTCTGGCTCGGCAGGCGGACCGCCCGCCCGCAGGCCCTGGGCGGCCTCGGCACGCCCGTCGAACACGCCACCTTCGAGACCCTGCACACCGCCTCCCTGGCCGCACCCCCGCTCAGGGCGGGCCTCACCGAGGAGACCGCCCGCAAGTCGGCCCGCCGACTGCGCACCCTTCTCGGCACGGACGCGCTGTGCCTCACCGACCAGAAGCAGGTCCTGGTCTGGGACGGCGTGGGCGGCCACCACCGCACCGAGATCATGGAACGCCTCGCCGGACCGCTGGAGACCGGCCGAGGCGAGGCCTTCCCGCTGACCTGCGGTGCCCCGGACTGCCCGGTCCGCTGGGCCGTCGTCACCCCCCTCACCGTCGACGACCGCGTCCACGGCGCCCTGGTCGCCTGCGCGCCCCGCGAGTCCGCCGTCCTCGTCCGCGCCGCCGGAGAGGTCGCCCGCTGGGTCAGCGTCCAACTGGAGCTGGCGGACCTGGACCAGTCCCGCACCCGGCTGATAGAGGCCGAGATCAAGGCACTCCGGGCCCAGATCTCCCCGCACTTCATCTTCAACTCGCTCGCGGTGATCGCCTCGTTCGTGCGCACCGACCCCGAGCGAGCCCGCGAACTGCTCCTCGAATTCGCCGACTTCACCCGCTACTCGTTCCGCAGGCACGGCGACTTCACCACCCTCGCCGACGAACTCCACGCCATCGACCACTACTTGGCACTCGTGAGGGCACGCTTCGGCGACCGCCTCTCCGTCACCCTCCAGATCGCCCCCGAGGTGCTCCCGGTCGCCCTGCCGTTCCTGTGCCTGCAGCCACTGGTCGAGAACGCCATCAAGCACGGCCTGGAGGGCAAGACCGACAAGTGCCACCTCCAGATCACCGCCCAGGACGCGGGCGCCGAGGCCCTCGTCGTCATCGAGGACGACGGCGCCGGAATGGATCCGGTCCTGCTCCGCCGTATCCTCGCCGGCGAGGTCAGCCCCTCCGGCGGCATCGGTCTCTCCAACGTCGACGACCGGCTCCGCCAGGTGTACGGCGACTCCTACGGACTCGTCATCGAGACCGCACCGGGCGCGGGCATGAAGATCACCGCCCGAATGCCCAAGTACCAGCCGGGCGTGCACTCGGCGGGCCGCCTCACGGGCGGCTGAATCTCAGGTGCTGCGGGTGGCCACCATGCCGAGGGTGATCAGGCCCAGCACGACCCAGCCGAACCACAGCCAGCCGTTGCTGCCGAGCGCCACCGTGTAGGCCGTCACCACGACGAGACCGCCGACGGTGAGCACCCCCATCGTTCGGGTCGAGCCATCCGTGGAACCGGTACCGGGCATCGCGACACCCTCCTCAGGATTCGTCCCCCTCCATGGTGCCCCCGTTCTGCTTCCGGACCGTGCAGACGACAAAATGGGTCCCGTTCTTCCAGGGACCCTTACTGGTCCAGGAACCGGCCGTGTAGACGGACGGATCGAAGCCGTAGTCGGCCGGCGGCACGTCCCGCGCGCACGCCGGGTCCGACTCGGTGCGCGCCTCGGAGAACGGCACGTCCGCGTCCAGACGGGTGAACCCGAGCACCTGCTCGTCGTAGGAGCCCTCGCAGGACACCAGCCGGGCGTCCCGGTTGGAGGGCACGTCCAGGCAGTCCCGCCGTTGCATGGTCGCCGTGTCCGCGAAGCCAGAGCCGAGCTCGCGATGCGCGCTCATCGGCCCGTACACCGGTCCGCTCGCGCCCAGCACCAGGCAGGCGGTGCGCCGCCCCGCCTTCTCGAACCCGTCGTCGGTCGGAACGACGGCCTGGCCACGGACGTCGGCGAGCCGGTCCCGGATCTCCTTGGTGCGCTCCTCGCACTTCGCCGGCCCTAGGCGCTGCGCCTCGTCCGCGGAGGAGGCCGGCGCGAACGCCATCACCTGGCCGTCCGGCGCGTTGTCACAGCCGGGATCCGGCGTGAGCCGGGGCGTCCCGTGGAAACGCTGCGCTCCCGGCCAGTCGGCCGTCACACAGTCGCCGTCCCGCAGCGCCTCGGTGAGCCCGACGGAGGCGCCGTACGGCCGCCCGGCGGCCTGGCCACCGTTCTTGTCGTCGGCCCCCCGGTCGGCCATGGCGTACCAGACGCCCCCCAAGGCGAGAAGCAGCCCGAGACCGCAGGCCAGCACCGCCCGCAGGGCGTGCGAGCGTTCCCGCCGCCGCCGGCCGCCCGTCGGCGGCCCGAACCCCTGCGGGGCGGGCGGGGGCACCGGGGCCCCGAACCCCTGCGAGGAGCGCGGCGGCGCCTGCGGGGCGGGCGGCGGTCCCTGTACGGCCGCCCAGGGCGGCTGGGAACCGATGTCGGTCTGCGTCCGGACGTACGGCTCGACCTGCGGTGTCATGATCCGCGACAGCGCGGCCTCCGCCTCCGCGGCCGACAACCGCTGCCCCGGGTCCTTGGCGAGCAGCGCCTGCAGTACGGGACCCAGCGCGCCGGCACGCACGGCCGGCCGCGGCTCCTCCATGACCACCGCGGTGATCTCGGCGAGATGCGACTCCCGCTCGAAGGGCCCCACACCCTCCACGGCCTGGTACAGCGTGCAGCCCAGCGAGAACAGGTCGGCGGCCGGGGTGGGCGCCCCGCCCGTGGCCCGCTCCGGCGCCAGATAGCCCGCCGTGCCCACCAGCACCGACGCCAGCGTGTACCGCGTCTCCCCGGCGTCCGGCTGCACGGATATGCCGTAGTCCGTGAGCAGGACACGACCGTACGGCGCCCCGGTGCGGTCCGGCGCGAGCAGGATGTTCGCCGGCTTCACGTCCCGGTGCATCACGCCCCGCTGGTGCCCGGCGGTCAGCGCGTCCAGCACGGCGAGCCCGACGCGGGCGCACTCCGCCGGGGCGAGCGGCCCGCGGGACTCGACCAGGTCGCGCAGGTCCACGGCGTCGGCCACGTACTCCATGACGATCCACGGCAGCCCGTCGTGCTCCAGCACGTCGTGCACGGTCACCACGTGCGGGTGGCCGCGCAGCCCGGCCGCGTGCCTGGCCTCGGCACGGGCCCGCGCGACCCGGGCCTCCCGCTCGTGACCCGCCTCCACCGGGTCACGGAACACGATCTCCTTGAGCGCTACCTCGCAGGCGAGTCTCTGGTCGTGGGCGAGCCACACATGGCCCATGCCGCCGCTGCCGAGCGGGTTCAGCAGCAGGTACCGGCCGGCGATGACCCGGCCCACTCCCGATGTCGGTGATCCTGAAGGCATCCGGTGACTCTCCGGTTCTGCGGGTTCTCGGGGGTGCTACGCGAGGACGGTGCCGCTCGGACCGTCGGTGGCGGACGCACTGGCCGGGGGGTCGCTGCTCGCCGGTGCGCTGGTCGTCGTCGATGGGGGCGGTGGTGGCGGCGCGCTGCTGGTGACTGGCGCGCTGCTGGTGACCGGGGCACTGGGCGGCGGTGCGCTGGTGACCTCGGGCGGTGAGCTGGTGGTGGGCGGCGGTGGCGGCGGACCGCTCGACCTGTCGGCCGACGGTGAGCTCGGAGCCGTGCTCGTCGACGGTGCGGACGAAGACTCGCGGGGCCCGCCGCTCGACGAGGACGGCGGCTTGGAGGAGGACTCCCCGGGCTTGCCGCCGGCCGACCCCGACGAACCGGACGACGACCCCGACGACGGTGGGTTGCTGGTGGGCGGTGACTTCGACCCGGAGGACGGCAGCGGGGGAGTGGTCGTGGGCCCGGGAGCCCCGCCGGAGCTGCTCGTGCCGCCCCCGGCCACGGTCAGCATCACGTACTGCCCGAACGGCAGCTCCGTCCCCGCGGGCGGATCGCTCGCCGTCACCTTCGCACTGTCGGGCGGCGCCCCCTGCCCGGCGTACCCGGCCGCCAGCCCGGCGTCGATCAGCTCCTGACTCGCCCGGGCGAACGTCGTCCCGGCGAGGTCCGGCACCGTATGCCGCTTCCTCGCGTTGAAGGTGGTGTCCTTCTCACCGGTGGTGCCGGTCGGACGGTTGATGCCACGGGCGGGTTCCTGGACGTCCACCAGAGCGATCCGTTCCAGTTTCCGCGGAGCCGGCTTCACGGCCACCACGGACTCACGCTCGTATCCCGCCCATTTCTTGTTGCCGTCCTCGAACTGGACGGAAATCCGGCCGGTGTCACCCTCGAAGGGCCGCAGCGGATTTCCGCACGAACACTTCACAGCCGGAAGCCCTTGTTCATCGACGAGAATCGCGATTCCCGCCTGAAGAAGGGAGTTGTACGGGACGGCTTTTTCCTTCTTGTAGTCGTGGTTCTTGACGAGAGTGTCGTGGCGCAGCAGAACCGGTGTGAGCCGGTCCAGATATTCCGGTATCTCGTCCGTGCCGATGTTCAGCACACTGGCCCACGCCTGTGCCTTTTTGTGGTTCGTGGGATCGGTGAGAAAACGTTCGAGTTTGGCGACGTCACAGATGGTCGGTTGTTTGCTGCCGCCGTACAGACCAGGTGTGTCCCCCTGCTGGAGACTTCCCTGCACGGGCTGCGAGCGCACACTGGTGGCGTCCTCACCGATCCCGCTCTTCTCGTCGAAGAACGGCGCGAGCGAGGGCACACCGGCGGCGACCGCCTTGACCATCGTCAGTGGAGTGTCCCTGTCGCAGCCGCTCAACAGCAGCGAGAAAACCGCCAGTACGGCGATCCTGTGCATAAATGCGCGAAGTGTCATGACCGCTCCCCCTGGCGGTTCCCCCAACGCGCTTCATGCTACTGAATGCTCCGGAAAGACGAAGCCTTTCAACGCCCGCGTGCGTTCAATGAGGCCAAATATGCGTTGTACGCCTCAAGTTCCTGGTCGCCGTTCCGGTCGGCGGCCCGGTCCGTGCGCTTGGCCTGTCGCTGTTCGGAGCCATACCACTGGAACAGCAGTGCGATCAGCACCAGAACGGAGGGAACCTCGCTGAACGCCCAGGCGATACCGCCGGCGTAGTTCTGGTCGGAGAGCGCGTCGATACCGAGCGAGGCGGGCGGGTTCTTGAACGTCTCCACCATCGGCTCTGACGCCATCATCAGCGCGATCCCGAAGAACGCGTGGAACGGCATCCCCGCGAACAGCTCCAGCATCCGCATCAGATACCCGGGCCGCTGCGGCCCCGGGTCCACGCCGATGATCGGCCAGAAGAAGACGACACCGACGGCGAGGAAGTGCACCATCATCGCGATGTGTCCGGTCTTCGACCCCATCAGGAAGTCGAAGACCGGCGTGAAGTAGAGGGCGTACAGGCTCGCGATGAACAGCGGAATCGTGAACGCCGGATGCGTGACGATCCGCATGTACCGGCTGTGCAGCAGCGCCAGCAGCAGCTCACGCGGCCCCTTGCGACCCTTGCCGGCGACCGGCAGCGCCCGCAACGCCAGCGTCACCGGCGCCCCGAGCAGGATGAGGATCGGCGACAGCATGCTGATCACCATGTGCTGCACCATGTGCACGCTGAACATGACCATGCCGTAGTCGTTCAGCCCGGTGCACATCATCAGCCCGATGGACAGCACACCGGCGACGTAGGAAACGGTCCGCCCCACGGACCACGAGTCCCCCCGCCGCCGCAACCGCACGACTCCCCATCCGTAAAGGGCGAGCCCGAGCAGACAGGCGACCAGAAAGAACGGGTCAGCAGACCACTGAAGGCCCCGCCCCAGCGTGAACGGCGGCAGATCCATGGTCATGCCGTGCCCGCTGTGATCCATCGCGGCGGCTCCTGATTCGTGGGGGGTTGTGCGTTTCCTACCGCCCCAAGACTAGAACCGCCCCCGGCGACTTCTGTCACCGGGGGCGAGTGGGCCCACCTTCTTGGACCTAAAGCACGCACTCCGCTTCCGCGTACCGGTCCTCCGGTACCGTCTTCAACGTCTCAACGGCCTCCGCGAGCGGCACCATCACAATGTCCGTGCCCCGAAGAGCCGTCATGTGACCGAACTCCCCCCGATGCACGGCCTCCACCGCATGCCACCCGAACCGGGTGGCCAGCACCCGGTCATAGGCGGTCGGCGTACCGCCCCGCTGCACATGCCCCAGGATGACCGGCCGGGCTTCCTTCCCCAGCCG